>CAYSRI010000069.1:0-7948 GCA_964433405.1 uncultured archaeon
ACATTGGACAAGTACCGCAAGCCCCTAGTAGGCGAACCTGGACTATGCCCTCCTTCTCGTTAACATCGACTACTTCTATGCTTCCGCCCTCCATCAAAAGCATTGGCTTTATATCCTTCTCAACGACTTCAAGAACTTTCTGTTTTGAAACCATAACCCGCGTTAGGACTGGGAAATAATAATTTTTTGCTTGCTTAAATACCACATCCACACCTTTTTAAGAGCGTTGAGTAGAGTCTTGTACTTCTCCTCTCCCCCAATCTCTCTCCATGAGCGGAGCTGTAGGCACTTGGCAACCAGAATTTGCTCCTCTCTTTCATCCAATTCCGCCTTTTCGGCGTTCGAGTAGTAAAACCTAACAAGGGGTCTTGCAATGTCGGAAATGTATTCGTAAAAACCCAACCCTTCAAAGTACTTTGTAATTCTTTCCATCTCGAGTTCTCCAAAAATTGGCGGATTGCAATTCACATTTCCCCTAAGCGAGCTTAAGATCATGATTGCTGTTTCTGTTTCCAAATCGCTCAGTTCGTCGCTCAAATATTCGATGAATCTGCGAGTAAATTCGATGTTCATCCTCTCGACGCTCTCTTCGACCTTTATCGGTCTAATGACTATGATAGTATACTCTCCGCTGACTTCGTTCCTCTGTGGTGTAATGTGTATCGGCAAAAAGCCATTTCTAAGCCAGAACCGGATAAGATCGCTTGAAACTCCAAATCCAGAACCTAGCCAGTCCAAACCGTTTTTTTCAGCCCACTCAATTACTTTCTTTAGTGCAAAGCTCCCGACACCCTTACCCATGGCATTAGGATGCACAGCGATTCTAACGATCCTGATTCCTTTTCTCCTGGAGAAATCGTAATTCCAATAGTGTTTCAAGACCAAATCCGGTATTATCTGCCCCCTTGGCTTATATCCTGCTCTTATTTTCGCAATCAACTCATCATCCATTCCTCCCTCAATAGCGAGATGCAAAGAGCATACAACTTTTCCGTTGACCTTCACTACAGCCGGAATGTGGTTTGGGGTATCCAGCAGCACAGAAAGATCCGAGGGACGATTTCTGTAGTGTGCAAGCACATAAATACCAAAGAATTCCCTTAGCAACTTCTCGTTGTTCATCAAATCATCCTTGTCTAGAATCTCAAACTCAAGCTCTAGTGCCCTGATCTTGTCAAATTCTTCTTTTCCTATTTCCGCAGGTTGGGCATTTAGCAGTAAAGCGTCGTAAAGCCAGCTCTCAATCGGATCTCCCGCACCATACCTGATCGGCTCAGACATGTGGGTCTTTTCTACCTCGATACTGGGATCTTCTTCGAGCTTTTTGAGAAACCTAACGTTGAAGCTCCTACCAGTTCCCTCATAGCCATGGATCGTAGTTGAAAATATCACATGCCTAACGTCTTCGGTGATCTTGAGAAGCACCGGTACTTCTATGCCTGCAGCTTCGTCAACAATGAGAATGTCGGCGAACTCCTTCTCATCCAATGCTCTCCTAGGGATAGCATACTCCACGCGAGCGTATTTGCTATTCAGCACAGTTACGAGTTCATCTGTTTTCTTAACAAAGAAATCCTTCATTCCTTGTCTCTTCATAGCCTTTATGAGGAACTTGAAGTAGTTCTGAACGGCCTGTGGAGTTGGAGCGACCACAAGAACCCGGATTGGTCTCTTCAGCAATCTTTCAAGCCTCGAAACTAGCGCAGGTGTGACGATGCCAAGAACGGCTGTTTTACCTCTGCCCCGATCTGCAGTTATCACCACTGCTTTTCTTTCCTTTTCCCGCTCGAAAAACCTTTCAAAAAGCTGAAGAACCCTAACTTGATCCTGAGTTGCACAGAGCTTGTAAAGTTTCTTCTTTATCCTCGTGCCTTCCGGAATCACAATTTCCTCTCTGGGGCTGCCCTTCTGCACAAATTCATATCTTTTGATCAATTCTCCTCTATCAGCATCAAAAATGATTACACCTTCCGCCTTCAACGTTCTATCGATGAATCTACGATAAAAACGCCCAACAACGTCTTTGAGAGTGAAAGGTTCGCTTATCAGCTCTTCATGCCACTTGCTGATGAGATTTCCCCACCTATCAATCGGCGGAGAAATAGCTATTATTATACCACTCTCCTCAACTGTCTCAACAACAACACCCAAGTCATTTGGATGAAATCCCTCGCTAAGATCCATGATCAGTGACGAAAAAGTCGAGCCAAGAACGTTTAGGGAATTCTTCCAATGAACCAACTCGCCCTCAAAATAATCCCTTGCAATCTCGAGGAATTCTTCTCTACCTACTACAAGAAGCCCATTTTTCTCGACCCTCCTTCTGTAATCCGAGTAAACTTTCGCCGAACATTCTACGGCCCTCTTCAAATTAGATGAGCACACGAATACCATGAACCTGTGTCTATTCTCAGCGGCGGTTTTACAAGCCTTGGCTACTTCCCGAAAAAGATCCTCCATCAGAAAAATTTCAGCTGAGGTAATAAAACCGTTTCGCCGCTAACTTCTAAAACTTCTGTGCAGTCTTTCTAAAGCCCTTATTTTTTCAAAGCTTTCGAGATCCGTTTGCTTTATCAGTTCATTCATGAACTCGATAACTTGATCGTAAACATCCCGGCGTACTGGAAAAGGCACACCATCCTTGCCACCTACTGCAAAGCAGTACTTGGCTGGATCCTGCTTATCGTAATCTACATTGTAAATCAACTCAGAAATGAGAGCTAGAGCTCTGATCGTTTCTCTGCCAATCCCCTTAACCAAAAGTACATCTTCAAACCTTTCTGGCTGGAGCTGGTAAGCTTTTTCGACTGCTTTCCAGTCAATCTTTCTCGGCACATATATCTTTCTGTCCTTCCTCACAATTGAAAGCAGTCTTTCGTAGTCCCTTCTGAAGCTGCCATCCCTGATAACGTCAACTCCAATTTTAACAGCTTGTTTACTTTTGCTTGAAATCATGTTCACCACCTCATTCTCGATCCTTTCGCTAATTATGCCGCTGTGAACATCTTTGAGCACAGGTATGTTTTCATAAACACTCCAGTGGTACCTACGGGCCAGTTTCTCTTCGGGATTCATCCCCTGCTGCACCACCGTAAAATATTTTGGTGTAAAAAATATCGCATGATGATATAGAGTGTATCCATCTATAAGGGCGGAGTTGTCTGCTTTTGCTGAAAGTCTGCTGAATTTTATGAGTTTTTCGGCGTCGACGTTCATTTCCAAAGCAAATTTTCTGATTTCTTCTGGAGTTTTAATTGCATTTGCCCCTTTTCCTCCAGCAACCCTAATTTCGAAATCTGGCTTGTTTAGCACAGCCTTCAAGACTCCTGTGAGTACAGTGGTGCTTCCGCTTGAATTCCAGTCAAAACCTAAAACGTTAGAGAAGGACTGGAAGAAGATCGGATCGGAAATACGTTTCAAAAATTCGAGCTCGCCATATTCGAGAATAATGACCTTAACGATCTTCTCAGCAAGCTTCTTCATTCTGGCGAGAAGCCACCTCGGAGCTTCACCGCTGTGCAGGGGCAGATATATCTCGCTCATATATCCACGACCACAAATGCAACAAGCCTATCTCCCTCCCTCCTTATTCCGAACTTATGCATTGTTATTGCCTTTGGCTCAACCTTAACCGCGTCCCTACCAAATCTACCACCCTCAATTTCAGCAAAAACCTTATTGCTCTCAATCCTGACCTTTTTCCCTGCAAAAAATTGAGTCTCAAACAGAAATAGAAGTTCGTTGAGAAAGCGGTAGAGCATCAAATCCTCATCTTCTGCTTCAACTTCGAAAACCTTTTTTTCGTCATCTCTAAGTTTCGAGGTATCAACAAATGCCTCGTAAAATGCATAAGCGCAATTTTCGAAGAGTTCTTCCAGACTTTTGCCATAAGCTTCAAAGGCTATATCTGCCGTGTGGTCAATGAACCTGTATCGCATAAATAATGCTTCCCTTTTGTGATTTCTTTTTTTCGGTGCTTTTGATTTCAAAATCCAAAAGTTTTGAAAAATATTTAAAACTCCTCCTAGATGATAGCGGCTGATGGATAAACTGGGGGAAATTGCGCTCGAAATGCTCAATGAGGTTGGTTTGGGATTCATGATACTTGACGATAGTTTTACAGTTGTATGGGCCAATAAATTTGTTAAAGAGACATTCGGTGACGTGATCGGGAAAAAATGCTATACTATTGTGCACAAAACTACGAATCCGCCAGAATTCTGCCCAATAAGTAGCACTCTGATGAAGGGTGGTGAAAAAGCGGAAGCAGAAATCTACGATCAGGATTTGTGTAGATGGTTCTTCGTTAAAGCGGAGAGACATAATTCATACATTCTACACTTCATAATAGATATAACCGAAAAAATTAAGCTTAGAGAGGAAATCAAGGAAAAGGAAGAATTTTACAGAAAGCTTACCGAGATTTCGATACCTCTATTCATTGCTAAGGGAGATCTTCTTGTCTTCGTAAATTCCGCTCTCGCGGAATTCTTAGGTTATAAGAGGGAGGAGCTGATTGATAGACCCTTTGCGGGGCTAGTTCATCCCGAAGATCTGCCAAAATTGATGAAGAGGTACCAAGATAGGCTCAAGGAATTGAGGGCTGAGGAGGAAGCTTACCCAATAAGGCTCAGGACAAAATTTGGAGATAAATGGGTAATACTAAACGTTAAAAGGATAAAGTATAAGGGAGAAAATGCAGTTCTCGGTCTGAGTCAGGATATAGATGGGATTTTCAGAGAGAAAATCGCATTTGAGGAGCTGCAGCGCATATTGAGACATGACATAAAGAACGCTCTAAATTTAGCTTTTGTTAATCTGGAGCTAATAAAAGATGGAGATTTAGATAGAATTTCTAAGCTAGAGGAATCTCTGACCAAAATCAAAGAACTGGTGAGTCATTCAGTAGAAGTTAAAGCGAAACCCGTAGATGTTGCAGAGTTCATAGAAAAAGCCTCTAAGGGCTTTGAAATCGAACTGAATATCACCGGAAATTGCACCGTCCTGGGAGACGATTCTCTATACTCCGTCTTCCACAACATCATAGACAATGCAGTGAAGCATGGAAGAGCGAAGCGTGTCTGGGTTGAAATAAAGCCAAAAAAAGATTTCTGCGAGATAAGGATTGCCAATGATGGAACTGGAATTCCCAAAGAGCTCAGAAATAAGATTTTCAATGGGATCAGCTTTGGAAATGGAAGTGGTATGGGCCTGCGATTTGTAAGGGAAACCGTGGAAAGACTGGGTGGAGAGGTTTGGGTGGATGAAACTGATGACGGTAAGGTCGTCTTTGTTTTGAATCTAAGAACAATTCACTGAAAATTCGAAAAATTAACACATTTCCCTTTTGCAAAACCTAAATCACTTCGCCCAAAATGGATTCTCCTTCCTTTTTATCTCCAAGTATTCGAGAAATACTTTTTTTGTGTCTTCGTCAAAGGAGTTAAGCAGTTCCTTTTCAATGATTTTCGCATGCTTTTCGGGAATTTCAACGTAAAGCACCTCGTCTCCCTCCAGCTGCCTTCCAATAGTGACTTCCTCGATGGCAATCGCAAGCTCCTCACCTGCTTTCGCAATGGCGACATTTTTGCCCTCTTTCTGCATACTCCTAACTTCTCCTACCTTACTCCCATCGGGTTTGATAAGCTCGGAACCTCTGCGTAGTTCACCTGCGAGTATCTTTACACCAATTATGGCCGGCTTGCTCCGCCTAAAAATGAATTCCTTAAGCAATTTAACCTTTCCCGGCTTTATTAGGGCCTCAATTTTCTGCTTCTCTTTTGTCGTTATCACTTCGTCTCTCCACTTTACGAAGGCATCGATGATCGAATATATAATTTCACCTTGAAAGATCTTCACTCCATAATTCCGTGCCTCCTCTTCAGCCTCGGGCAAAATCTTCACGTTAAAGGCCAGAATTGCTTTATTTGTTTCTTCCTTATTCGTCGAAACTTCAACTACATCTCTCTTATCCACTTCCCCCACTTCAGCCTTCTTTATCGGAATTCCGTGAGTCTTGAGCTCGTTTATCATTGCTTCCAAAGAGCCTATGGTGTCCGTCTTAAGAACTATTCCTTCTCCTTCGGTCCTTATTGCTATTGCCTCGTACTCTCCCTTTACTCTCTCCTTGAACTTTTTGACATCCTCTTCAGTCTCAACTGCCTCGAATTCCGTTCCAGCGACAGCCTTTTCTAGGTTTGGCGCGACGATCTTTATTCCTGCTGCTGCAGTAACCCTATCCACGCGCATAAACCTGCTTTCCACTCTCATCTCTCTAGCAGGCGGCGGTCTGAGGATTGCCTTAACGTTAGTTACAATAACGTCATCTTTTCCCCAAATTGCAATTTTATCTCCAACCCTGAGCGTTCCATCATAAATTATCGCATCGCAGGTTAAACCAACTCCCCGCTCCTCCTTAATCTCAAGGATAGTACCCTTAGCTCTGCCATCCACCTGGAGTTTGAGGTTGTTGACAAGATATCTCTGAGCAAGACCTAGTAGAATGATCAAAAGCTCGGGAATTCCCTCCCCCGTCAACCCAGAAACGGGAATGATCGCTACGGTCTTAGTGAAGTCTTTTATTCTGTCAAAGCGGTCGCAGTTAAATCCAAATTTGTAAAGACTCGCAACAAGCTCATAAATCTTTGTATCCAAATTCAACTTGGCAAAATCCTCCTGCATTGCATAGCTTTTTATAAACGACTCATTTTCTTTGCTCTGCCATCCAGGAATTTTGTCGATCTTGTTAGCAGCAACTACAAAGGGTGTTTTAAAGGTTCTTAGTATTGTTATCGCTTCCTCTGTTTGCGGCATCACCCCTTCATTTATATCAATCACCAAAATTGCCAAGTCTGCTAGGGCGCCGCCCCTTTTCCTTAGATTGGTAAAGGCTTTATGACCCGGTGTATCGATAAAAAGAAGACCTGGAAGCTCTATATTTGTCCTCCAGAGATCTTTGCAGATGTTTTGAATTATGCTTATTGGGATTTCCGTAGCACCTATGTGCTGGGTTATACCACCAGCTTCTTTAGCAGCAACTCTGCTTTTTCTGATCCTGTCAAGTAGCGTCGTCTTTCCGTGATCGACATGTCCAAGAACTGCAACGATTGGAGTTCTTACATTCTTCATTTCGCGTATACCCAGACATCGCTTTCTCTTCCGTAGTCCAGAATTTCTTCCTCCCTAAAGAAGAGCTTTATTTCCCTCTCCGCAGACGCTGGGGAATCTGAAGCATGAACCACATTCCTTCCAAGATCCAAACCAAAATCACCACGAATGGTTCCAGGCTCGGCTTCCGAGGGATTAGTCGCCCCAACAAGCTTCCTAACAACTTTGACGGCATTCTTTCCTTCAACTACCATTGCTACAACAGGGGCACTTGTGATGTATGCGACAAGCGAGGGAAAGAATGGTTTAGCCCTGTGCTCAGCGTAGTGCTCCTGAGCTAATTCCTTCGAAATTTTTAGCATTTTCATTGCAACAATTTTAAAACCCTTTCTTTCAAGCCTAGATATAATTTCTCCTACTAGCCCTCTCTGAACACCATCGGGCTTCACCATTACAAAAGTTCTTTCCACAGTATCACCTTCCCTTCTCGTAGTACTTCGTCCACTTTAGTCTCCTAGGATTTCTGCCAAGCTTGTAATTTTTCTCGCACTTTCCACTGCAAAAATATATTATCCTACCGTCCTTCCGCACGAGGCTTTTTCCCGTGCCAGGTTCGATTTCAGAACCGCAGAAGGAGCAAATCTTAGTTTCCATATCATTTCACCGTTAACTTTCTTGCTTCTCTTGCCGTTTCCTTTATCATCAGTATATCTCCCACCTTAACTGGACCAAATACGTTCCTTGTAATGACTCTGCCCGCATTCTCGCCAGCTAACACTTTTACCTTTACTTGCGTGACTTCCCCGTGCATCCCTGTCCGACCTACAAGTTCAATTAACTC
>CAYSRI010000070.1:0-3977 GCA_964433405.1 uncultured archaeon
AGTCTTTGGAATCAAAAGGCCTGCTGATGCTACGGTTGGGACTGCAATTAACTGGAATTCGTTGCTGGGAAGTCCGCCTATTGTATGCATGTTTACAATTACTCCTCTTTCAAACGAAATTCTTTCTCCATTTTCTACCATTGCCTCGATCATCCACTGCACTTCCTCCTCGCCCATTCCTACAATTTCGTTTGCCAGAATGAAGGCCGAAATCTCGAGATCGTTGAGCACGTTTTTCGCAATATCCTCAACTATGCTTTTTATCTCTACAGCCGAATATTTTCCACCATCAAGCTTTTTTCTTATAAACTCGACCGATTTTGGTCTTGAAACGGGATAAACCTCAGCCATGCATTTTTCATCTATTCTGCAGGTTTCAGCAGTAAAGGAGCATACACCGATCTCTCCAGCTTCCACGAGATCGGTGAAGTCTGCTTCAGCAACAAAAGATTCCCTTCCGACGATAACTTTCACTCTGTCTCCTGGTAGCAATCCCAAATCCTCGGCATCGCTTTGATTTAGTACGACACTGAACTTTTCGCTTCTGAGCGGGACGACCTTCAGTCTATATTTCATTGAAACAAAGAGTTGATGAGGAGATATTAATTTTTCCAAAACTATGTGATGAGCCTTCATTAATACCTGCATTTTTTTAAATTTCCTGCAACAATGGCGAAGAATTTAATAATCCTTTCAGGAGTTTTAATTGTGAGGATAGGGGTTCAGCTGCCAGAGGGGCTGAAGAAAAGAGCTTTTGAAATTTGCGAGGATTTGGGTTTAGATGTGATTTTAAGCGGAGAAAGCTGTTATGGTGCCTGCGACTTGGATTTGAGCCTTTTAGCAGACGTGGATATCCTTTATCATTATGCCCACACAGAAATATTGAAATTTGGCAGAGTTGTTTACATACCTTATTTTCTCGATTACAACGTCGAAAAGGTTGTTGAAAGAATTAAAGGTATTCCTGAGAGAGAAATAGCCTTGATCGCGACTTTGCAGTATTGCCACAAGCTTTCTGAGTTGAAGGAAGTTCTCGAGGATTCTGGATTCAAAGTTGAACTTAAAAAAGGTAGTGAAAGAGTAAAATTCCCTGGCCAGGTTCTAGGCTGTAACTACTCTGCGTTGAGAGATTGCAAAGCTTCAACAGTCGTTTTCGTTGGCGATGGAACATTTCACGCAATAGGAGCATCAATCTACTCCCGGAAGAGGGTTTATGCAGTCAACCCGGTTAATTTCGATCTGATAAACATTGATACGTCCGACTTCATTAAAACAAGATACCTTCAGGTATCCAGATGTGTTGGCTTAAGCAGGGTGGGAATTTTGGTTTCAACTAAACCTGGACAAAAAAGGCTGAATTTGGCTTTTTCGCTCAAGAAATTGGCTTTAGAAAGTGGAATGAAAGCGCTAATTGTTTATATCGGCGATATAACTCCGGAGAAACTTATGAATCTCCCATTCGATTTCTACGTAAACACCGGATGTCCGAGGATAAGCTACGACGACTACCAAAAATTCGATAGGCCGATAATAACGCCGCAGGAATTTGAGTATCTGCTAAATCTTAGGAAAGAAATCGGGCTGGACGAAATAGAATGAATCAACAGCCATTATGCGATGGTTTATTATACTTCCTGACTAAGAACTTTGATGAATGTGATCGAACTGATTGACGTTTATAAAATTTACAAAACTGAATTCTATGAGGTCCATGCAATTAACGGGATTACCATGGAAATCAAAAGAGGAGAATTTGTAGCCATAATGGGCCCTTCGGGCAGCGGAAAGAGCACACTTTTGCATCTTATCGGTTGCCTTGACAAACCAACGAAGGGAGAAGTCGTTATCAATGGTACAGAAATTTCTAAACTTGGCGATAGCGAACTTACACGGCTGAGAAGAGACAGCATAGGATTCATATTCCAGCAGTACAATCTAATTTCAACGCTCACGGTACTCGAAAATGTGGAGCTTCCGATGATCTTCAAGGGTATCTCCAGGGAGGACAGAAGAAAGAGAGCGATGGATTTACTAAAGCAGGTGGGGATCGAGGAAATCGCTGACAGGAAGCCGAATGAGATCAGTGGTGGGCAGCAGCAGAGAGTAGCGATAGCAAGAGCATTGGCAAATTCTCCGACCGTTCTTCTTTGCGATGAACCTACAGGCAACTTAGACAGCAAAACCGGTAGACAAGTTATGGACATAATCAAAAAAATGAATGAAGACCGTGGTGTGACCGTTGTTCTGGTCACACATGACTTCTCTCTTGCAGACTATGCGGAAAGAATAATCAGACTCAGAGATGGGAAGATTGAGGAAATGATGGATCGAAAAAGTGCGGAATGATGAAAAATTAAAAAATTTTACTTTTTGGGAGGCCAGTTCTTCTCCATCCAGCCCTTAATCCTACCCGAGTCAATTGGACCAACAAGAACTTTCCAACCTGTTTCATCTTCAATTGAACCCTGAAGCCTTGCAGCAAGTCCGGGGATGACGAGATATCTGTGATTTACCTTTTCTGCAATTTTTGTTTGCTCTATGATTTCTTTGACCTTCGCTGCTGTGAGCTTTCCTCCTGCAACGCTAGCCTCAACGCCAATACCTTCAGTGTTCACAACAAGTAGCCATCCCTTGATTTTCGCACTGTTCAGATCGTTCTCTACTGTATAGTACGTTAAAGCAAAGTTCGTGGTCAGGAATACTGGATCTTCTGGGCCTGGGCTGTTTATCTCTCTCAGGCCTGCGGCAACCTGCACAGGTGTTCTCGGATCTGTGTAGATGTTGAACCTCAGCGTTAGCGTTGGCATGACCACATGCTGTTCGATGCTGTGGAATATCATGGCATCTCCGTACTTTACAATGAACATTCCTGCAATCACAGCTTCCCAGTAAGCTTTTGTAACCTCATCCCCCTCTATTAGCCAGGCGGAGATCGGGGTTATCAGAATTGGGTATGCCACATCTTTGTCTCCATCCAGTATCGCTTTCCTGCGGAGCTGAATCACTCTCTCAAAGGTGCCCTGAAGCCCCTCACCTAGTGGTTCTGTGACAGGATCGAGTACGATATCCTTTATTCCCGCGGACTTGAAGGTCACTGCGATGCTTTTGAGCACGTTCAAGTCCTTTGCTCTGATTGCCACAGGAACCTTGTAGTCAAGGGCAAGCTTCATGAACTCTTTCCAGTTGCTTTCAGTGGCCGCGTAGATCAGAGGTCTCTGGCCAGCAACTTCCTCAAGAGCTGCCCTCATGCATTCCGGATTGAGTGCGATTAGAACCATGGGCTTTCCGTAGCTTGCAACCTTCTTAGCAACTTCCCTGAACCTCTTGGGATCGTTTGAGGTACATCTTACGGCAAAGCCGTCGAGGGTGAGGTATTTGCCCACGTAGAACTTCTTGTAATCCACGACCCGTTTGCATCTTTCCTCGATCTTCTTGTCGTCAAGAGTGTCCCAGACATCGAAGAAGAAGGCAGTTGGGTTGAAGAAGGTTAGTTCATGCCTGTGGAGCACTTCTTCGCCACCAATTTTCAAGGCTTTGTCGCCAACACCCACAATGACTTCGGCAATCTCAGGAGAGGTTATTTCAATGAGCTTTTCTAACTTTTCCTTTACTTTAGGATCTTTTTCAGCATCCCTCACTAGGGGTTTGCAGTCGTAAACCTTGGCCGAGCGGTCAAGAATGTGGGATGCAAAGCTCATGCAGGTATCGTAGCCACACTCTTTGCAGTTAGTTCTTGGCAGGAAGTTGTAAACTTCAAGCGGACTCTTTACCTTCATTCTCACACCTCCGCGGTGATCCACTTTCCTGCGTCTGCAACACCACCCTTTGTTTTTCCTCCGAGAGTGTTGAAGATTTCCTTAAGAACGGCAACTGCTAGCGGGTGCATCATCATGAAAACATCCACGCCTGCAAGTGAGAGTGTTAACCCAGTTATGATTTCCCAGATCGGGCCTCTTAACTCTCTTGGGCCCCATGGG
>CAYSRI010000070.1:3987-7875 GCA_964433405.1 uncultured archaeon
ACGTCGAGCGGCGAGTCTGTCATCCACGCCTCTCTTGCACCCCATGCATTGGTCGTTCCGCTTGAGATCGGGAAGTTGAGATCTGTGTCTCCCTTCAGGCCGCTTATTCTGATCCTCTCCATATTAGTGAAGGCGTAGTCTAGGCCATAGCCCAACGCAGCTGTGGTCGGATCCATTACAATGCTGTTCCTTGGCATCTGAGCCCTCTTTAGCAGATATCTATTCAGTGTCTTCTGGTTGTTTATATCCATCTGTGTCCAGCTCAAAACGACGTGTCCATACTTCTTCGCTGCATTGCAAATTCTTTCCCAGTCCATATCCAGCGTCGCGCTTGCAAGCATTACTCTCTCGCCTTCACAAACTTCTGCAGCTTTTTCGAGAACCTCAGGATCCTTGTCCTTGTTGCCGCTGCCGCCTATAATGATAGGACATTTGACTGCCTGAAGTACGTCTTCAACAACTTTCACAGCTTCGCTTGCTGGAGTGTTCTCGAGCAAGGGATCTGTGCTTACGAGGTGGATTGTAACCATGTCAGCGCCGAATTTCTTCACACACTTCTTAGCCCATTCGGGTGGGCTACCAACTACGTCCTCGTAGTGAACCTTTACAGCTTTTGCAAGCGATGGCGGGCGATCGAAGACGTCTATGGCTATTGCAGGAAGGTTGGGTTGCGGTTTATCGAAGATGTAGAAAGCCAAACTCCTCTCACCGCCGAGCTTTACTACGTAGTCTCTTGTACCCCCATCTGCTTTTGTGGCACCCAGAACAACCTCTTCTATATAACCAGGATACTCAACTTTCGGAGGCTCAAACTTCGCCTCGATCAGTTTTTCAGGAAGCTTTAACTCCGGAACCGCTGGCACCACAGGTTGGGGTGCTGCTGGAGCTACCACCGGGGCTACAGGAGCAGCTTGGAATGGTGCTGGGACTCCAAACATTGTGGAGATCCTCTGTAAATAGTTTAGAGCCATGCTTGTATGGTAGAAGAAGTTTCTAAACTCGTTTAGCAGAGTATACAGAGCTGTAAGGGAGGAAAGATCCACTCCGCTACCACCTTCGATCTCTATTTCGAGATCTCCCTCTATCTTAACGTCCTCCAGTCTTTCAACGTTGTAGTTTCTTAACAACTCAAAAAGATCCTCAAGCTTGTATTTTGCCAATTTCTCACCCCTTTAAAAACACTTCTGCGACCTTACTCATTCTCCTATAAACCTCAGATTTTTCATCCAGATTCACGACCGGAATGCCCTTCAAATCGAGTTCAACCACTTTTTCATCGTAGGGAAGGATTTCGAGCAGTTTTATCCCCTCCTCATCTGCAAATTTTTTTATCCTTTGCTCGGCAGTCTCATTTGCAATGCGGTTTGCTATGAGCATCATGTCCTTAAAGTTGAGTTTCAGCTCTTTCGTAAGCTCTTTTATCCTCCTAGCGGTTGCCAGGCCTTTTTTTGACATATCGGTTACGATAAGCACGTAATCAGCACTATCTATTGTTTTTCTGCTGAAGTGCTCCAAGCCAGCTTCGCTGTCGATCACGACGTATTCGTAGTGCCTTCTCAGCTTTTTGAGTACCCCACGTAGCAGGGAATTGGCAAAGCAGTAACAGCCCTCACCTTCAGGACGGCCCATCACGAGAAGATCGTAGCCCTTGCACTCACATATGGCCTCATAAATTTTGCCTTCAAGCCACTGTTCTTTGTTCATTGTTCCCATTTCATCCCTGCTTGTCTGGAATAGCTCTCTGATCTCTCCAAGCGTTTTCTCGACTTCAACGCCAAGGGCGTCGGCTAAATTGCTGTCGGGATCTGCATCTACTGCAAGAACCTTGTTGCTTTTTTTGGAAATAAAATGGATGAGGAGGGCGGAAACTAGAGTTTTTCCTGTACCTCCTTTCCCAGTCACTGCTACTGTAGTCATTCCTCCTCCTCAATTATGACCTCCGGTATCTTGATTTCAGCTCCAACGAGAATTAGCTTTATCTTTTTGACCTCTTTTTCCATCAGCTTTCCCCCTTGCTCTTCTTTACCACGATCTTTCCGATCGTGATTTTCGCATCCTTTATTACGAGCTTGATTCCCGCTGGCGCAGCCTGTGGGGCAGGCATCGGAATTGCCGGTAGCTGGAGAGCCGGCATCTGCATTGGCTGCATAGGCATAGCCATAGCAGTAGCTGGCTGGGCTGCGGCTGGTGCTGCTGGAGCCTCCACTTTCTCCTCTACCTTCTCCTCCACCTTCTTCTCCTCGGGCCATCCTTCAGTGATCTTCTTTCCGTCTACTTTCCTAACCACTCCCTTGACTACTGGATGATCTACTTTCTTCAGGAACTCCTTGAGCTCATCGAGTGTCTTTGCATTCTCTTCTGTTGCGATCTTGTCTCTTATGTCGTCGGGTATATACTTCGCAACCCTCTCTTTTAGCTCCTTGGGCATCCAGACAACTCTGTACCAGCCACCGTCAGCCTGAATGAACTTCTTGCTCCTGAAGTAATTGATTCCGACTCCGAGGAATCCTGCAACCTGCTTACCACCACCAGTCTGTCCAGCCATTGTTGAGAATGTCAGTCCGTTCGGCGCCGGGCTTGCGTAGCCTCTATGAACCCATCCGATGCCATCGACTTCGGGCATGTAAAAGCCTATCACTTCAAAGCATCCACAGCTCGTATGCGGGAACTCGAAGAAGCTGTGCAATTTTATTCTCTCATACTCTCCACCGCTCTCCTGCTTTGCAAATTCGTTAACTCCGCTGTATTCACCGCCTATTGGATCTAGTACTTCTCCCTTTGGAATTGCCCTGTTGGGGCCTTCAGGATCGACTTTCGCCGCAGCTCTGCCATCAAACCAGCTGATAGCCCCACAGAGCGATGGCCTGTCTGGTGAGACTACACAAACATTCGTTGGAGCGAAGCTCTGGCAGAGAGTGCATGAGTAGAACTCCTGAACATCTTCATCGTGCAGCATTTCCACTCTTTTGTCTCTCTCTTCGTATATGGGCATCGCAACCTCCTTTAACAGCTTCTCAACGAGTTCCTTATCCGTGATGTAGAGGGCCTCGATTTTTTCTATGAACGGTAGCTCATTCTTGTACAGCATCATTGTGGCTTTTGCGATCTGTATCAGACTTTTAAGCCCCTTCTTAATCGCACCTTTTCCAATTCTGACCCAAACGTCGTATCTCTGATTGAGGTGCATGTATCCCTCAATGTAGTTCTGGAAATCGTGGTTTCTGCGCTCAATAACGGGCTCCAAGTCTGTTTCGACTTTGCTTCCGGCTATATAGTAGATCATCGCGTACGGATATTCCTTTCCTTCCTGCATTTCGTCAAGATCTGGGCCAACAAGTGTCACCTTCATGTCTTCTACCTGTTCTGCTGGTAAAGCTAAAACGAGTTCGAACTTCACTTGCTTTGGACCCCCAAGTTCGACAAACATGTCTTCCTTGCGTATTCTTTCGCCCTCGTACATCGGAGATATGTCGAATGGGAATTTCTCCTCTGCTCCTACACTGACTTTAACTTTTGTCCCTGCAGGGATTTCGATTTTCTTTCTTTCGACCATCAAACACCACCCCAAGTGACATCCTTTTAACACCATCTGCACCGCTCCTTTATTTGTATTTATCGGTTTTTATCTGAGTTGAATCTAACATAATTTCTCATTTGGATAAGGCAGAAAATTCTCCGGACTGTTTTTGGAAGGCTTCAAAATTTGAATTTATATCAAATATTATTTTGAATAATTTTATCCAATTTAGTAACAGTAGATAATACAATTAATTCGTTTGTTAATACCAAAAGTTTTAATAATTATGGAGATCAAAAAATTGTATGGAACAGTGTTTAGAGTTGCTATATACAAGGAGAAGCATAAGAAGTTTTACTGGAAAAAAAATA
>CAYSRI010000071.1:0-7700 GCA_964433405.1 uncultured archaeon
TCCATAGCCTACAGATGTTGGAACCGCTATTACTGGTACATCCACAAGCCCTGCGACGACTGAAGGAAGCGCACCCTCCATACCAGCAATTACTATGACGCTATCAACCTTTTTCTCCCTTATTGCCCTGACCGGCTCAATGATCCTGTGAAGCCCGGCAACGCCAACATCGTAAAACTTCAGAACTTCCAAACCGAGAAAACTGGCAGTTACACTTGCCTCTTCTGCAACAGAAATGTCTGCTGAACCAGCGGTAAGGATTGCAACGCTTCCAATTATCTTCTCTGCCTTTCCTAAAGTTGCAGTTCTTGCGAGCTCGTTCACGTCTGCACCCATGGATTTCAACGCTTCCATCTGTTCCTTGTTCAATCTCGTGAACAGCACAGCCTTGCTGCGTTTCTTGTATTCCTCTGCAATTCTCAATACTAACTCCAGTGGCTTTCCTTCACAGAAAACGGCCTCTGGCTTTCCGGCCCTCTGCTCTCTTTCGAAATCGAGCTTTGCGAGGTTTTCAAGATAATCTTCGAATTTCGTCATGGTACTCCTGAAGCGATTTCACGCTCAAATTTCCACTCCTCACTGCCTCGATGGCCTTAACCACTGCGATTGCCCCTGGGATCGTAGTCACATACGGAATGCCGTATTCAATTGCCGCCCTTCTGATCTCATATCCCTCAGTCTTACCCCTACCCCCGCTCGGGGTGTTTATTATTAAGTGAATTTGACCGTTTATGATCATGTCAACGATGTTCGGCCTTCCCTGACTGACCTTCATAGCAATTTCAGCTTCAATTCCATGTTCCTTAAGGTATTTAGCTGTGTTTTCGGTCGCATAGATCTTGAAACCAAATTCCCAAAGTCTTCTTGCTACAGGCACAATTTTCGGCTTATCCCTATCCTTCACGCTGATGAGCACGTTGCCGCTGGTTGGTATCTTCATCCCTGCAGCGAGCTCGGCCTTATAATACGCAAGGCCGAAGTTGTAATCGATGCCCATTACCTCTCCCGTTGATCTCATCTCCGGGCCAAGAACGGGATCAACACCGGGAAGCTTTATGAAGGGAAAAACCGCCTCTTTTACTGAAAGATGCTTCATTTTAGGTTCCTTCAAATTCAGATCCCTAAGTTTGACACCCATCATAAGCTTTGCAGCAATCTTTGCAAGCGGAACTCCGGTAGCTTTGCTCACGAAAGGCACTGTTCTGCTCGCCCTTGGATTTGCCTCCAGTACGTAGAGAACGTCCCCCTTTAACGCATACTGTATGTTCACGAGCCCCACTACCTTCAAAGCCAGTGCAATTCTTCTCGTGTAGTCTTTGACCCTCTCGATTATCTCCTCCGACAAGGAAACTGGAGGAAGAACGCAAGCTGAATCCCCGCTGTGAACTCCAGCCTCTTCTATGTGCTCCATTATTCCGCCTATGTAAACGTCCTCACCGTCGCATAGTGCATCGACTTCAAGCTCTATCGCGTCCTCGAGGAACTTGTCTATCAGTATTGGCTTTTCAGGGCTAACCTCTAGGGCTTCAGTGATATATCTTTCAAGCTCCTTCTCTTCGTAAACGATCTCCATTGCCCTACCACCAAGCACATAGCTAGGACGGACAAGCACTGGATAACCAATCCTTTCTGCAACTTCCTTAGCTTCTTCAAGGCTGAATGCTATTCCGTTAGGGGGTCTTGGAATTCCGAGTTCTTTCATCAGAATCTCAAATCTCTTTCTATCCTCAGCTATGTCTATTGAATCAACTGAAGTCCCCAAAATTCTTGCTCCGCTCTTCTCAAGTTCTTCAGCTATGTTAAGCGGCGTCTGGCCACCGAACTGAACCATCAAACCGATTGGCTTCTCGTTCTCGTATATGTTCATTACATCCTCATGGGTTATAGGCTCAAAATACAGCCTGTCGGAAGTATCGTAGTCCGTTGACACCGTTTCAGGATTGCAGTTGACCATTATTGTCTCGTAACCGTCTTCCTTCAGACTCTTGACAGCATGAACGCAGCAGTAGTCGAATTCGATACCCTGACCAATTCTGTTCGGGCCGCTGCCGAGAATCATCACCTTCTTTCTTTTCGTCGGGATCGCATCGTTCTCGTCCTCGTAGGTGGAGTAGTAATATGGAGTCTTTGCCTCAAATTCCGCAGCACATGTATCAACCATCTTGTATACAGGAATTACACCCAAACGTGTTCTTACAGCCCTAACGTCTTTTTCAGCGCATTTGAAGATGAAAGCAAGCTGTCTATCGCTGAATCCCAGTTTTTTAGCTTCCAGCAAAATCTCTCTTGGAATTTCCTCAATCTTCTTCTCTTTGGCAATCTTCTTAAGCTTCTCCTCGAATTCAACTATGTTCTTCACCTTTTCAAGGAACCATGGATCGATTTTCGTCAGCTGATAGATTTCTTCTACAGTAAATCCCTTCTGGAAAGCGTAGCGTATGTAGAAAATTCTGTCATGACTTGGGAATCTAAGCTTCCGAATTATCTCGTCCCTACTAGGATTTTTGTCTTTTCCATCGCATCCAAGCCCATAGCGACCGATTTCAAGGCTTCTCAAGGCCTTTTGCAATGCTTCTTCAAATGTTCTGCCTATAGCCATAACCTCTCCGACGCTCTTCATCTGCGTACCCAAGATCTGGTTTGCAGTCGGGAACTTATCAAACGCGAACCTTGGAACTTTCACAACCACGTAATCTATTGTTGGCTCAAAGCTTGCAGGGGTTTCCTTGGTTATGTCATTGGGGATCTCGTCCAGCGTGTAGCCCACAGCAAGTTTCGCGGCGATCTTTGCAATCGGAAATCCAGTCGCTTTCGAAGCCAAGGCTGAGGATCTGCTTACCCTCGGATTCATCTCAATTGCAACTATTCTGCCGTTATCTGGATTCACAGCAAACTGAATGTTACTTCCACCGGTCTCCACGCCTATTTCACGGATTATCTTTATCGCCGCATCCCTTAATTCCTGATATTCAACGTCCGTGAGTGTTTGCGCCGGCGCGACTGTAATGCTGTCTCCCGTGTGAATTCCCATGGGGTCAAAGTTCTCAATTGGGCAGATTATGACGACGTTGTCAGCCAGATCCCTCATGACGAGCTCATAGTCCTTCCAGCCTATAACGCTCTCTTCCACAAGCACCTGCCTAATCATCGAAAGTTTCAGTCCCCTGGATACCAAATCTTTGAGCTCTTCCCTGTTATAGGCTATTCCACCACCTGTGCCGCCAAGTGTGAACGCAGGACGAATTACGAGGGGATAGCCGATCTCATCTGCAAAATCTAAAGCTTCCTTCACATCATTCACAGATTTGCTTCTTGGCACTTCAAGACCTATCTTCAGCATGCATTGCTTGAAAAGCTCCCTGTCCTCGGCCTTTCTTATCGCTTCTGCCTTTGCCCCTATGAGCTCAACACCGTATTTTTCAAGTACTCCCATTTCGTGAAGCTGAATGGCTAAGTTAAGCCCTGTTTGCCCACCAAGGGTCGGCAAAAGCGCATCCGGGGTTTCTTTTTCTATGATCTTTGCAACGATCTCAGCCTCAAGAGGCTCGATGTATATCGAATCAGCCATATCCGGATCGGTCATTATCGTAGCCGGATTGGAGTTCACGAGCACAACTTTATAGCCTTCCTCACGCAAGGCTTTGCATGCCTGGCTGCCAGAGTAATCGAACTCTGCAGCTTGGCCAATGACTATCGGACCGCTTCCAATTACCATTATTTTGCTCAGATCCTCTCTCTTAGGCATTTCAACCCCTCAAAAGATCCAAAAAGCGATCGAAGAAGAAGTAGGTGTCATGAGGCCCGGGACCGGCTTCGGGGTGGTATTGAACTGTTATTATAGGCAATTCCTTATGCCTCAGCCCTTCAACGGTTCTGTCGTTCAGATTTATCTGCGTGACCTCAAAACCCTTTGGCAGGGTTTTTTCGTCAACAGCAAAATTGTGGTTCTGGCTTGATATGAAAACCCTCCCAGTTTCTAAATCCTTGGTCGGCTGATTGCTGCCATGGTGGCCAAATTTAAGCTTGAAAGTTTTTGCCCCAAAAGCTAAGGCCATGAGCTGGTGCCCTAAACAGATTCCTGCCATAGGAAGCTTCCCAATCAGCCTCCTTATGGTCTCAATCGTCTCCTTAACCCTCGCAGGATCTCCGGGACCATTTGAGATAAAAACTCCATCTGGGTTCATTTCCAAGATCTTTTCAGCCGGATAATTGTAGGGAACAAGGTTGAGATTTATTCCTCTTTTTAGAAGCTGCCTTACGATGCTCATCTTCACTCCGCAGTCGATCAGAACCACTTCGAATTTCCCCTTCGCTTCCAATCTTTTCGGTTCCTTTACACAGACCTTGTCTACTAAATCGATGTCGCTTATAAACGGCTGATCCCTCGCCATCCTTATCAACTTCTCCCTTTCAACCCCGACTCCTATTGCTGCCTTCATTGAACCATAAATTCTGATCTTCTTCGTCAGCATTCTAGTATCGATTCCCTCAATACCAACGACGCCGTATTCTTTTAGCAGTTCATCAACGCTCATCTCGCTTCGCCAATTGCTGGGCCTTTTGCAAAGCTCTCTTACCACGAAGCCCTCTACCTTTACACCATCGCTTTCGAAGTCCTCTCTGCAAACTCCATAGTTGCCAATGAGTGGATACGTCATCATCAGGATCTGGCCCTTGTAACTCGGATCGGTGAGGGCTTCAACGTAGCCAGTCATTGAAGTGCAGAATACGATCTCCCCCAATGCAGTTTTTTCGGCTCCAAAAGCCTCTCCTTCCAGATAAGTTCCATCCTCCAAAGCCAATGCAGCCCTCATAAAAGCTTCCTCAGCCTCCTAACGACCGAACTAATCTTGGGAGCGTCGAAGAACTTCCTTCCGGTTATCTCGTTGCAAAGGGCCATGTATAGCTCAGAAACAGCCTCCTTAACTTCAGGATCGAGCTTGGGAGGGGGGCCAACTATCTCGCGCCAGTTTTCCCTCCCCTTGTATGCCTTTATTCTCTCATACCACTCAGTCTTTCGGTAGTACATCCTGAGAAACTCCTTGCTAACTTCAAAGCCCTCAAAACTGAATCTGCATTCATCAGGAGTTCCAACAGCGTCCACAACCATAAATCTCCTATTTTCATCGAATGCAAGCTCTATTTTTCCATCTTCATTCTCCAAACCTATCCTTGAAACCTCGGCTGTGATGAGATCATCAACCTTGAGCACGATCTCCTTAAGCCTCTCGAATTCCTCATTGCTGAGTGAAGCGATCTTCTTCGCTTCCTCGTAGCTTAAATACCTGTCAACGTCTTCGAGCTTCGTGCTGAAGTCCACTATTGGCCTTTCAAGCTTCATGTTCGGCTTTATTTCCTTAAGCCCGAAATCTTCCGGCTTAACCTCGCCGCTTGCAACCCTCTTTAGCAGAGAAGAACCCTCGGGAATCTTGTTTCTGTATATGATTTCAAGCGGTATCAAGAAGTTTGCCCTTTCTTTGCCAAAGATTGAATAATCCCTTCCCGAAGGTCTCAGAACTCGGACGAGCTTAACCCTCATTTTATTCGTCGCCGAGTCGAGTTCTTCGAGCCTTTTAACCTTATCATCCTCAATTAAGCCCACATAATGCGTTTTTATTCCAGACTCTCCAATCTTTTCAAAGAAGTAGGCCGAGATAAGGCAAAGAGAGGCCCCCTTTCCATCGATTTTGTCTGGCATCTCTCCGTAATCAAAAACGCTGTAGCGGTTAGAGAATTCGAAAATTCCATCTCCAAGCCCGCCGTCCGGGTTTCTAAGGATGATTAAATCTTTAACGCTTCCCATGAGTCACCTCCCTGTCAGCCTTTACTATTTCCTCCCTCTTTTTCTTCTGGTACTCCTCAACCGCTAGTCTAACATTTTCGCTCTTAATGGCGAAGATCTTTGCAACGGCCAACGCTGTATTCTCGGCTTCGAGAACAAGCATAGGCGCAATTCCAGAAGGCATCCGAATGCTGGAAAATATGTCCGCTCCTGCGAACTTTTCGCTATATGGAGGGGAGGCTATCACAGGCTTGGTTGTGTTCCCATCTACAAAACCGCTTAGTGCATTGCTTCTACCAGCTATCGTAACGAAGACCACATCATCCTTCTCATAACCCCTAATAATTTCGAGCGCATATTCAGGCGTTTTGTGAGCAGAGGCCACTCTAAGCTCGCTTTCGATTCCAAAAAGCTTTAGCTTCTCCGCTATCTCCTTCCCGTACTCTAAATCAGCCTTTGAGCCCATAAGGATAACTGCTTTCATATACTCCGCCATAAAACGGCGGAGTTTTCGGTTATAAAAACTTTCTCTGCTGAAAATTTGGGACCAAGAACAATTTATTCCAGGATTTCCACGTCCAATTCCTTGAAAATTTCCTTTATGTATCCAAAATCTCTCTCAAGTGTTATCAGCTTCTCTTTACTCCGCAAACAGATCGCAGAGTTCATTATTACTGCATCGCTCACTTCTATCCCCTTCTCTTTTAATTTAGCCCATATGCTGGCAGATAATTTCAGATCATCCCTCGTAAATGGAACTATGTCTGTTTCACGAAAGAGTTCCTCCAATATTTCCATCTCCCTGTCACTTCCTTTCAGTTTAAGGTAATTAGCAGCTCTCAGCAGTTCGTAGGCCGTTATCGAAGTAACTTTGTAATCGGAGATTTTTGTCTTGATTTTATCGAAGAACTCTCTGTCCTTTAAAATTCTTAACAAAACGGACGTGTCAACTATCAAAATCCCTCACCTTGAGCTTTTTTCTCTCCTCAGACACCAAATCAGGCAGCTCGCTTTCAGAAAGCTTCCCTGCATACTTTCCTAGCACATCCACTTCGGTTCTCCCCTCAATAAGCCTCATAATGACATCCGAGAAAGATTCCTTACCCCTTTTGAGTTTCTGCAATTTTTCGTAAACTTCATCTCTAATGAATATGTTTTTCATGATGCTATTTATACATTAATGCTGATTTAAGACTTTCGATATGAACTGCCCTTGCTTACGCAAGGAGCGTCCAGCTTCAAAGAGAGAACAAGCCCCTCAATTACCTTCCGATAAGGAATTACGAGAGTTAGAGGTCCTCTCCACGAACGTTCGGGGCGGTCCAGCCCCACATTTAGGATGTTTGAGGAGGCATTGTAGTCCCTGTTCGCGTCTCACCCCTGCTGTGTCCTCTCCCTTTCAGGAGGGGACTTAGCAGCGACAATAGGTTAATTCCGGAGGTGAATTTCATGAAAAGAGATACCCTCTACCACGAACAAAATTCTTAAATTCCAAAATTCAATTCATTATGGGCTCGTGGTCTAGGGGTTATGACACCGCCCTTACACGGCGGAGATCGCCGGTTCGAATCCGGCCGAGCCCACTTTTACAGAAGCAATTATCTCAAAGGGTTGTTCGGTTCTGAGAGGTTTTAGAGTGGTTATTTGGGTCCATAAGAATTTACGTTGCCCTCAAGGTTCTAAAATCGATGAAAAGGGCGCAAGTATAGGCTGATTGATCTTGTTCTTAACTTACCGCCATAAGGGGTGTTTTTCTGGGGGTTTGAAAACTGCCTCCATTTACTGCAAACTTAATTAGAATAACTTTGATAATTTAAATGGAGAAGCTATATGGTCTGAATGTGAGATATGTAGATGATCGAAACACTTCAAGCCTGTGTCCGATATGTGGGGAAAAAGCTAAGCCCGAATGGATACA
>CAYSRI010000072.1:0-7449 GCA_964433405.1 uncultured archaeon
TTTCAGGTAGTGATAAAGGGAAGGAGCCTAAAAGATGTTGCATTTTTCGTCGCTGAAAAGATTTCAACGATCCCCGAGGTAAGAGATACGATTACGCATTTTGTTCTGAGAACATACAAGGAAGAAGGGGTGACTCTGTTTGCAGACGAAGAAGATAGAAGACTTGCGTTCGTCCCATAGGGTGGCCAAGAAGGTTGAAGAACTCAGACCCTCGGGCATAAGAAAATTTTTTGATCTGGTAATAGGAAGAGATGACGTTATAAGCCTAGGAGTTGGCGAGCCTGATTTTCCTGTTCCTTGGAGAATCAGAGAAGAGATGATATATTCACTTGAGAAAGGCTACACATCCTATACTTCAAACGCTGGACTCATGGAACTCAGAGAAGGTATAACCAATTACTACCGCAGATTTTCCTTGGAAACCTCGCCAAACAGGATCATAGTCACAACTGGAGCGAGTGAAGCAATTGATCTGGCGATAAGAGCAATAACAGATCCAGGAGACCGCATTCTGCTCCCGGAACCGTGCTACGTTAGCTACAGACCTCTTGTGAACCTATGCGGAGGCGAAATAATCTCAATCCCCACTGTTCCAGACTTCAAGCTCACAAGCGAGGCAATAAGGAAGTATGCAGATGAAAAAACGAAGGCCATAATCCTGAACTATCCGTCAAATCCGACAGGAATAAGTTACAAAAGGAAAGAACTTGAGGATTTGGCAGATGCAATAATAGAACGCGATCTTCTGGTGATTTCCGACGAGATATACGCAGAACTCACATACGATTTCAAACACGTTGCCATGGGATCGCTGAACGGGATGGAGGACAGAGTAATAACGATCAACGGATTTTCAAAGGCCTTCTCAATGACGGGATTGAGAGTTGGTTATGTTATAGCTCCGGAAGACATTCTAAGCGGGATTCTAAAGATCCACCAGTACTGCATGCTCTGTGCTCCAATTACAGCCCAGATAGGAGCGATAGAGGCTCTGAAGTGTCTCGAAGAGGTGGAAAAAGCAAAGGCAGAGTATCTTAGAAGGAGAAACTTCGTTTTCAGGAGGCTTAGTGAATTCTTGGAAATTAAAAAACCAGAAGGTACTTTTTACGCATTTCCAAACATCTGTTCTACCCGAATGGGGAGTGAAGAGTTCGCCGAGAAGCTTTTATTTGGTAAGAAGGTTGCAGTTGTTCCAGGTAATGCCTTTGGCGAGTGTGGAGAGGGTTATGTTAGGCTTGCATTCGCTGTCAAGTTTGAAAAGCTTAAAGAGGCCCTAGACAGAATGGAGGAGTTTGTAAATGCCAAAGGTTAAACTTTTTGCCAAATTCAGAGAAATCGCAGGAGCGAGCGAGGTTGAAGTAGAGGGGAGGAATTTAAGAGATGTTCTCGAAAACCTGTGCAACAGGTTTCCTAATCTGAGGGAAACGTTCTTCGAGGGAGAAAAGCTTAGGGACTTCGTTCAGATCATGGTGAACGGAAAAAATGTAAGGGGCAACCTGGACTTCCAGGTGTCGGAGAAAGATCTGGTGGCGATATTTCCTCCCGTAAGCGGAGGCTGAAAAATTCAAGACTCGAAATTCGACAGGCCGAACACGGATTCAAGTCTTTTTTGAATATCTTGAACGAAACTTTCGCTCAAGGTCTTAGCCGTAAAGATCGGGAGAAGCCTTGAGTAAGTGGAGGGTAGTTAATTAAGAAAGAATCCGCTCGAGCACTTCTTTTATCCCCTCCACTCTTTTCTTTAGCTCTTCAAATTCCTGGACCAATTTCTTAACTTCTTCGATCTTCTTTTTCAGTACATCGTTCTCAGTCCTCAAACTTCCGATTTCATCTTTCAGCTTTTTTACCTCCTCCAGACTTCCAAA
Organism: uncultured archaeon; assembly: GCA_964433405.1. Taxonomy (GTDB): domain Archaea; phylum Halobacteriota; class Archaeoglobi; order Archaeoglobales; family Archaeoglobaceae; genus WYZ-LMO2. The sequence goes on from CAYSRI010000072.1 coordinate 1,866, forward strand.
GCTCAGAATTTCGTTGAGCTTCCCATTTTTCATAAGCTCATAAGTTTCTCTTACGATCTGTCCAGCCTTTGTTTCACCCTTTAAGTGCTTTCTGACCGTCTGTTCGGTTCTTCCAAGCTCTTCTGCGATTTCAGAAACGCTCATTCTGGCCTTTTCCCTAGCAATGGCTCCGGCTGCCACGGCCAGACTGTCCACCCAGGTCAGCCTCTCTGAAGAATTTCTTATCATCTCCAGGACTTCAGGTCGGAAAAGGGTTGCAAAAAGCAGATAACTTTCAAGTTTGTGAATTTCTTCCCTGCTAATCGGACTAAATGGGATTTCCTCCATCCTCTCACCTCAGCTTCAGGATCTTATCAGGGTAAATAACAATTCCCTTCGAGGTTATTTCGAAAAGATGCCTCTTCATTGAGTGGCTAGTGCCCCTCATCTTCCATATCACAATCGATCTCTTCAGCTCCCCCTCTATTTCATCCAGATCGAGCCTTATTATGCCATCAACTCCATGTTCGACCCCGGGACCGCCAAAACCCCTTTCTCCAACGCTTATCTGGCTAACGAATATCGCCGTGCATCCCATTCCTGCCAGAAATCTTTTTAGCTGCAATATTATGCTTCTGGCAATCGCAGGCTTGTTGATATATAGCGTTGTGACCGAGTCGATGACAACCCTCTTTGCATTAAGATCCTTTATCGCAATCCTCAGAACATCCAGCAGCTCCCTGATGTCTCCGAGATCCTGAACGATGTATTTTTCATATTCCCTTGACTTTCCGATTCCCGCCGTAAAGGCATCTATCAGGGCGAACTTCCCTTCTTCTTCGAAACTCTTGACGTTCCAGCCAAAGGCTGCCATGTTTTGCCGGATCTGAACAGGATGCTCTTCAAGGGCCACATATATCCCCGGTTCACCGCTCTGCAACCCTGCCCAGAGGAACTGCTGCCCGAAGATTGTCTTTCCAGTTCCGGGCCCCCCACTGAGCAAGACGACGTTTCTCTCTGGAATACCGCCGTTAAGTATCTCATCCATTCCGGGAATTCCCGTTTTAACCCTCATCAAAAAACTTTATGTTCTTTTGGATATATCTGTCTTTCCAATGCTAAATCATTCTCAAAATTGGCTGTGGATGTCTGAACTTTGCGAAGGATATCTTTTTCTGCAATCGTGCATATATCTTTTGAATGATCATTTACGGTAGACCTTACAGCGACTCCGAAATACTTTCCGTAATGCATCCCCTGCTGAGAGAGTGGTTTCTGTCGAATTTTTCCACCTTCACACCGCCCCAGAGGTTCGCAATAGTCGAATCACATTTAGGGCGGAATATTCTGATCACATCTCCAACCGGAAGCGGAAAAACTCTCGCAGCCTTCATTTCCTCACTGAGCATGCTGCTTAATGAGGCTGAGATGGGGAAGCTCGGCGATGAAGTCCGTGTGGTTTACGTTTCTCCACTGAAAGCGTTGAACAACGATATAAGGAAAAATCTTGAAGAGCCGTTAAAGGGGATTTACGAGATTGCGGAAAAGAGGGGAATCAAGCTGCAGCAGATCAGAGTTGCGGTCAGGACTGGGGACACGGATGCCGTCGAAAGACAGAAGCAGATGAAGAAACCCCCTCATATCCTGATAACAACCCCGGAAACACTTGCAATCACACTCTGCAGTCCCAAGTTTTCCAAAACTCTGAGGAACGTCAGATTCCTCATAGTCGACGAGATCCATGCAATGGCGGAAAACAAACGAGGGGTCCATCTTTCGCTTTCAATGGAGAGGTTGCAAAGGATTCAGTTGGGAAAAATGGTTCGAATAGGCCTTTCAGCAACAATAGCTCCGCTTGAAGAAGTTGCAAGATTTCTCGTTGGATACGAATACGGAGCTGAAAGAGATTGCGTTGTGGCAGATGTCAGCTATGAGAAAAAGACTGATATTAAAGTCATATCACCCCTCAGCGATTTCTTTAACCTTTCCGCCGAAGAGATTAACGAAAGGCTTTACGACACAATTGCAGAGCTTGTGAAAAATTCAAAGACGACGCTGATCTTTACCAATACCAGAAGCGCAACTGAAAGGGTGGTCTATCACCTTAAGAAAAGGCTCAAGGATGAGCCGATAAGGGCCCACCACAGCTCTCTATCAAAGGAAGTAAGGCTTGAAGTCGAGAACGAACTTAAGGAAGGGAAGCTGAAGTGCGTGGTTTCCTCTACAAGCCTTGAACTCGGAATAGATATAGGCTACATAGATCTCGTGATTCTCGTTGGCTCTCCCAAAAGCATTAACAGGGCTCTGCAGAGAATCGGAAGAAGCGGCCACAGGCTTCACGAGATTTCGGTCGGCAGGATCATAGTTCTGGATCCTGACGATCTCGTCGAATGCACAGTTCTTGCTAAGGAAGCACTGGAGCGGAATCTGGACAGGATAAAGATTCCGGAGAATTGCCTTGACGTTCTCTGCCAGCATGTTGTCGGGATGGCTATTGAAAAGAAGTGGACGGTCGAGGAGGCTCTGGCTTTGATCAGAAATGCATATCCCTACAGAAACTTGAGCAGGGAAGATTTCATCTCTGTTCTCCGGTATCTCTCTGGTCGGTTCTCTGAACTTGAGAGAAAGAACGTTTATGCGAAGATCTGGTTTGATGAAAGAGAAGGTGCTTTCGGTAGAAGAGGGAGGATGGCCAGGCCAATATACTATCTCAACATCGGCACAATTCCCGAAGAGGTTGCGATTGGCGTAATCACCAAAGATGGGAGAATGGTCGGGAAGGTTGAAGAGGAATTTGCTGAGAGGCTTGTTGCCGGCGACATCTTTGTCCTTGCAGGAAAAACTTTCAGATACCTGAAATCGAAGGGGATGAACATAATAGTTGAAGAAGTCGAAGGGGAGAAGCCGACTGTGCCCAGCTGGTTTAGCGAACAGCTACCACTCAGCTACGATCTGGCTCTGAGGATTCAGAAGTTCAGGGGTGAGATGGAAAAAAGACTTGACTCAGCGGTTGAATGGCTCATGGAGAACTACAATCTGGACGAGAAGTCTGCAAATGCCATTTATAGGTTTTTCGTTGAGCAGAGGCTCTTCAGCGAAATTCCGACTGATAAAAAGCTCGTTATCGAAAAGTTCGAGGGAGAAAAGAATTATTACTTCTTCCACACGCTGATAGGCAGAAGGGCAAACAGCGCAATTTCAAGAGTTTTTGCCTACAGGGTCGGAATGATGAAGGACTGCAATGTGCAGATGGTCGTGAACGACAACGGCTTTGCCTTAATCCTTCCGAGATACAAGTTCCTGAACGACACGGAAATAGAATCTCTTTTCATAATTCCGAACTTTGAGGAACACCTGATCCGCTCACTCGACCACACGGAGCTCCTGAGAAGGCGTTTCAGGCATGTAGCGGTCAGGAGCTTTATGATACTGAGGAATTACCTTGGAAGGGAGAAGAGCGTTTGGAAGCAGCAGCTCAATGCAGATGCAATTCTAAGCTTTTTAAAGCGATACTATCCAGATTTTCCGGTTTTGAAAGAAACATATAGGGAGATCATGGAGGACTCGATGGACATCAGAAACGCCCTTGATTTTCTATCTAGGGTTGGAAAGGAGATTGAGATCAGAATAGTAAGAACTCCCTATCCCAGCCCGTTTGCATTCAACCTCTTCGTGCTTGGAGAAGAAGACGTGGTCTTGATGGAAGACAGAAGGAAGGTGTTGAAGGAACTACACGAGAAGGTTATGAGCGTGATAGGATGTGGAGGAGGCTCAGGCTCTACCTTGATTTCGTGAAGATGGAGCACACGCTATTTGCCCTGCCAATAGCCTATGCTGGAGCCATTTTGGCTGGAGAGATAACGCTCAGGATCGCAATTCTCATTCTAACCGCCTTCACCGGGTTGAGAACTTTTGCAATGGCGTGCAACAGGATAATAGACCGCGAGATAGATGCGAGGAATCCAAGGACTGCAAAGAGACATTTGCCCGCGGGTCTCATCAGTCTTAGAGAAGCATCTCTCGTCGCTTTATTTGGGCTGGCAGTATATTTTATCTCCGCCTTTTTAATTAACAGAACCGCCCTTCTTTTATCTCCAATTCCCGCAATCGTTTCCTACGTTTATCCATACTTAAAGAGATATACCTGTCTCTCACACTATTTCTTAGCCTTGAGCGTCGCCTTTGCCTTGCTTGGTGGCTGGATAGCTGTGAAAGACAGCATATTGATCCCTATGAATGTAATTCTCTTTGCCATCGCGCTACTCTTTTGGGAAGCTGGCTTTGACATGATATATGCATTGCAAGATGCGGAGTTTGATAGAAGAGAAGGACTTCATTCCATAGGCGGTCATTTCGGCATCGAGTTTGCGAAAAGGCTTGCAATTCTTAACCACGGAATCTTCTTCGTTCTTCTTCTAATCGCATTTTTTGAAGAGCAAATCTTTAGGTTTGCGCTTCCTTTTATTGCAATTCTTCTTTTCTTCGAGCACTATATTATCCGAGAGAGACATGACGAAATGAGGGTTCAGATGTCTTTCTTTTATCTAAATGCAATCCTCAGCGCAATTGTTTTTCTTGCAATATTCATTCAGTTTTTGCTAAAATAGAAAAATTAATAAAGTCTAAATGGCAATAATAGGCATGAAGGTTGTTGGGATTGTTGGAAGTCCAAGAAATGGCAGTAACAGCGAGATACTTGTTAAGAAGGTTCTAGAAGGTGCCAGAACGAAAGGTGCAAACGTCGAGATATTTAAAATAAACGAGTTAAACATAAATTGGTGCCAAGGATGTTTCGAATGCCAAAAATCCGGAAAATGCAAGCAGGAAGATGAGATGAAGAGAATCTATTCTGCTTTAGAGTTTGCAGATGCAGTTGTCATCGGCTCTCCGATTTACATGGGCTATGTGACCGCTCAAACGAAAACGTTTCTCGACAGACTTCTAGCATTGATAAAAGTTTCCTCAGGAGATTCATAGCTTAAGGGTAAAAAGCTTATTCTCGTATACAGTCAAGGTATGGGAAAAGACGGAGAAGTTGTGATGAAGGAGATCGGACAAAGGCTTTCGAATTTTGGAATGCAACTGCTCGGTATTATCGGAGATAATATGCTGAACCAGCCGGAAGCTGTAAAAGAAAGAAAACACCTTTTGGATGCTGCTTTCAAGCTTGGATCGCAAATTTCATGAGATTTCTGTTTTCAGATCAATTTTGTAAACACATCAATTTTTTAAAAAACCTGCAATTCAGCGATAAATCTTCCCGCTTCTTCGAGAGGCTCTACCTCCAGGGCATTCGTGGCTTGCAGCCACACATTTAGGTTTATGGAAGCATTGTAGTCTCTGTCTGCTCCCCATCTTCCCTGCTGCATCCCTTTAGTAATGAACTTGGCAGCAACAATAGGTTAAAAAATTAAAGGCACTTTTTAAGACTAAAAAAGCTTTTATTAACTGCAGCTTTCTTTCACTAGGGGCCGTGGGGTAGCTTGGTATATCCTATCGGCTTGGGGTGCCGGTGACCCGAGTTCAAATCTCGGCGGCCCCATACTCCCACAATTGAAAATATGACCTCTGTACCAGAAAATGGGCTAAAAGGACTGTGGCTTAA
>CAYSRI010000073.1:0-857 GCA_964433405.1 uncultured archaeon
TGTGGGGGCTTTATCCGTTAACCCCGAAAGCTCTCTCATGACATGAGGAGGGAAGGAATGAAAGTTTATGCTGGACCGGAACGGTTGGGAAACCATTGGTGCATTAGCTAAAATCGAAATATTTATAAAATTTTTTTAAAACAATTTTGGTGAATCTCCAATACGGACTCAACGATATTCCGCCTAAAAAAGTACTTTTGGCAATGAGTTTGCAGTGGTTTGCGATAATAGCCCCTATCTTGATTATAGGGAGTAGAATAGTTGCCGATATACAGTATGGAGACTCTTTAGAAAAGATAACCTACATTCAAAAGGTATTCTTTATTTCGGGCATTACGCTGTTGTCACAGCTTTTTTTGGGACATCGTTTGCCAATCGTTGTAGGTCCATCTTCTGTTTTAATAGTAGGAATCTACGCAAGCTTGGACAGCGGATTCAACTCTATTTATACTTCGATAGCGATTGGTGGACTTACCTTATTTATTCTGGCCATTACAGGATCTCTGGACTTTCTTAGAAAATTTTTCACAGAAAAAGTTGTTTCAGTGATTCTGATTTTAGTAGCCATAACTCTGTCACCAGTTATTATAGGCATGTTAATTTCAGACTCCTCAAGTGCTGCATACAACCTTATTTTTTCAATTTTATTTGTTATCTTATTATTTTTCCTAAGTCAGAAGGTTAAGGGCTTTTGGAATACCACTATAATAATATGGGGCCTAATTTTTGGCTCCTTTCTATACTCCGCAATATTCCCACAAAGATTTGAAATCGTGACTTCTGGATTTGGAAGTGTCTTCTACCAGCTCAACTTAGAGCCGTCATTAAGGATAGACGTTATCGTTCCATTCTTAGTA
>CAYSRI010000073.1:867-7429 GCA_964433405.1 uncultured archaeon
GTATGCTTTTTTGCCTTGGCCATAAATGATCTTAGTTCTATTTACTCTGTAACCGAAATGATGAAAATAGAGGATTCAGAGTCTCGGGCAAAAAGAGGAGTCTCCATTACGGGGCTTTCGAATATTTTATCGGGTATCTTTGGTGTAATAGGATCAGTCAACTACTCCATGAGTCCTGGAATCATCTCAGCAACGAAATGTGCTTCCCGGTATGCAGTCATACCGGCAGGAATCATGCTTGTGTTAATCTCATTCACTCCTATTTTTATATCTTTAATTGGAGCTATTCCACGGGTTATCGTCGGGAGTATTTTCTTATACATAATGTGTTCTCAGCTCGCTGCAGGACTCTCGATGATCAGGATAAAAGATGTAAATTCTGGTTTGAGTGTAGGTTTTCCACTGCTTTTAAGTATAATAGTAACATTTCTCCCAGAAGCTGTTCAAAGCAATTTTCCCAGCATATTAAGACCCATAATCGGAAATGGATTTGTTTTGGGAGTACTGGTAACTATTTTGATGGAACATATTATTTTGAGGGAAAAAAGACAAAAGGAAGAAGTCTAAACCAGCCCTAAAATGAATAACTTTTTATTAGCGCCCCCGCCGGGAATTGAACCCGGGTCTGAGGCTCCGAAGGCCTCTAGGATGTCCGCTACCCCACGGGGGCTTTAATTACTGACAAGCTGTAGGAATCGCAATACTTTAATCTTTCCAACCTTTATCCCTTAAAAATCTAAAAGCTTAAAGCTTGTGGAAGTACCTTGAGTCATGAAAGTCGGATTTGTTGGTGCTGGTAGAGTCGGAAGTTTATCTGCTTATGCGTGCTTGATGAACATGGATCTCGATGAAATAGCTCTAGTCGACGTTTTGGAGGATCTGGCAGTTGGTGAAGCGATAGATCTATCCCATGCCGGTGCTGTGATTGGAAAATATCCTAGGATAGTTGGTGGAAGCGATTACTCTCTGCTTAGGGGAAGTGAACTCGTCGTAGTCACCGCTGGTTTTGCAAGAAAGCCGGGAATGACGAGACTCGATCTTGCGACGAAGAATGTTGAAGTTATTCGGGATGTAACAAAGAACATCGTGAAGCACTCAGAAGATAGCAAAATCCTTGTAGTAACAAATCCAATGGATCTGATGACCTACGTTGCATGGAAAGAGAGCGGAAAAAGGCGTGAGGAAGTGTTCGGAATGGGTAGCCTCCTTGACTCCTCAAGACTTATGCATAGGCTTCGAATGGGTGGAGTATCTGCCAAGAGAGCTTGGATTCTCGGAGAGCATGGAGATAGCATGTTCATTGCGGAAAGCCTTGCAGATGTTAAAGCGAATTGGGAGGAAATAGAAAAGGATGTCAGACAGATTGCCGCTGAAGTCATAAAGAGAAAGGGGGCAACAGTTTACGGGCCAGGAACAGCGGTCTGCAGAATGGTTAAGGCTGTAGTCGAGGATATTGGTGAGATCATCCCAACGAGCGTTGTGCTAAAAGGGGAGTATGGAATAAGCGATGTTGCTCTAGGAGTTCCTGCTAAGCTAAACAGAAATGGTGCGGAAGTATTGGAACTAAAGCTTGATGAAAAAGATCTTGAAAAGCTGAGGAATTCCGCAAACGTGCTGAAAAAGTGGTTGAAGGATATAGGTTACTGAATTTTTGGTTTTTTAAAAGTGGCCTTTGCAACGATGATGCCAATGATGGAAAGGACCATAATGAAGGGAAAGACCATGAGATAGGAGCCAATAAGATCCTTTGAGAGACCAGCAATCAGGTTTCCCACCAATGCTCCGACCCCATAGGCCGTATAAACGAGACCATAGTTTCTTGCATAGTCTTTCACTCCAAAGAAGTAAGCGGTGGAAGTCGGGGCAATAGTTAGCCAGCCACCAAGATTGAGCCACAGAATTGCAAAAGTAAAAACGTAGACTTCCATTGACGAGGGAAAGAGAAAGATCAAAAGAGAAGCGGAGAATATGAGTCCGAAAGATAGCAAAGCAGAATTCAAAGGACCAAGTCTATCTGTTATGAATCCAAAGAAAGGTCTTCCAAGGCCGTTTAACAGGGCAAATGGCACTGTCAGCGAGGTAAGCAATGAAGATATTTCTGATTCAGAAATGCCCGCATTCTCTGCCACTTCCAATCCAGCGGGCTTCGAAATTCCGATCGCTGTAAGTCCTGCGAGAGTACCTATTGCAAATGTCGTCCAAAGCCCATAGAAGGTCTTAGTCTTCAAAACTTCTTCTCTTGTTAACTCAATTGAAAAAGACCCCTTTTCATCAGCTTTTAACTCCTCTGGATCCTTGTTGTCTTCAGGAAATCTGAGAAGAGATGCAAAAGAGATCAAAAGGATAAAGAACATTATTCCGAGTATTCTAAGAGCGGAGAAAATTCCAAAATTTGAAGACAGATAATCTACGAGAGGAGCAATTAGGGCAGCGGAAGAGCCGAAGCCAAATAGCGTTATCCCCAACGCCAAACCCCTTCTTTCAGGAAACCACTTACCCACAGTTACTATAGGACAGTTGTAAGCAATACCAACACCCGAACCTCCAAGAAAGCCATATAGAAAGATGAGCTGAATTGGAGATGTTGCAAATGAAGCAGAAAACCAGCCCAAGCTAACTAAGATGGCCCCAAAGTAGGCGACCTTCCTTGGCCCATATTTTTCTATGTATTTTCCAGTTAGGGGCATCGTTATCGCAAATAGGACGAGAAATGCAATAAATGGCAACTGCATTTCCGTTGCAGAGACTTGCTGGCCGAGCTCTACGAAGGCCTTTTTCAGAGGAACCTGAATCACGCTGTATGCGTAGATGGAGCCGAGGCATAAGTTTATAAGCAAGCCAGAAATCACTATGATCCATCTTCTCTTCCTTGAAGCCATTAGGAATACTTCTTTTTTCATCCATCTTCGCATAATGGAAAGAATAAGAAGTTTACTTGAGTAGGGGGAAAGTCCATGCAATGACGAAAGACTTAAAAGTTCACAAGCGAATAGCTAACTATGATGGATAGAAAATATTTTGAAGAATTATTTAGGACAGCAGCTGCCTTTAACGAGTTCTTGTTAACTCTAATGGATCCGAGAACTTATTTTAAAGAGATAAGCGAGAAAGAATTTGAAGAATTTTACGCAAATAGTGGAAAGCTGATTTTAGAGCTGAACAAAGCTTATTTGGGCTTTTTGTTTGACTTATCAAAAGCTTTAGCCAAGGGGGATAGCGACGAGATAGCTAAAACTATTGGTAATGCGATGGAAAGATTCGAAGACATATATGCGGATTATATGAACAATTCCGTCGTCTCTGCGTGGATCAACTCAATAAACAGCGTTTACATGCGTTCATTACTCAATTTGCAGAACTTTACAAGTGCCATACTTCATGCATTTGGCATGGTCTCAAGGAGAGATGTTATTGCTCTATCTGAAGCCTACGTCGACTTGAAAGGAGACATAAAGAAGGAATCGAGGAAAATAATGGAGGAGATCAGATTTCTTAGGGAGAAAATCGAGAATATAGAGAGGACAAAGAAAGGTGGTTCCGATGATCAATGAGGCATTTAGAAATTACAGGAGAGCGTTAAAGCTTGCTGAATGGTTCATAAAGAATCCAAAGTTTCTGCCAGTCACAGAAGACAAACCCTATCTCATTCCAGACGTTCAGATAGGCGCAACTCCGAGGGTTGAAATCTCCTCGGACGACGGTGTGAAGCTCTATCGCTACGAGCCGATGACGGAAAAGCAGTATGAAACTCCCCTTCTGATAGTTTATGCGCTGATAAACAAGCCCTATATCCTCGATCTGACTCCTCAGAGGAGTGTTGTGCGGAAACTGCTGCAGGCAGGATTCAATGTCTACATGATCAAGTGGGGTGACGCAACAATAGCGGATCAGTTCTCATTGGACAGCTATATTGACATATTCTTGGCGGATTTCGTGGAAGACGTGAAAAGAGATTCTGGCTCAAGAAAAGTATCTATTCTTGGCTACTGCATGGGCGGAGGAATGAGTGCGATGTATACAGCCCTTTATCCTGAGAACGTTAAGAACATCATATTCTTGGCCTCAACGCTTTATTTCGACAAGAAGATCGGTGGTCTTGTTACTCTGGCAGACAAGAGGTTCTTCAATCCTGAAGAGATCGTTGCACCCTTTGGCTATGTTCCTTCGTGGTTCCTGACTGAAAGGTTCAAGATTCTCGAGCCTTGGGGCAATTACTTTGGCAAATACATAAATCTGTTCATGAATGCTGAGAGCGAGGAATTCTTGGATGACTTCTTCAGGATGGAACGATGGATCCATGATGGAGTCAATGTTGCCCCAGGAGCTTACGTGAGATATAATCAGGAACTTTACCAGAACAACGCGCTTGCCGAAGGAAAGCTTTACATAAAGGGAAAGAGAGTAGATCCAAAGAGAATCACCATGCCTGCTGCAGCAGTTGTTGGCCTAAGAGATCATTTGGCCCCGCCAGAGAATACACTGAAATTCCTTGACGTAATAGGGAGCAAGGATAAGGCAATATTTCAGGCGGACGTTGGTCATGTTGGACTAGTGGTCTCTCGAAGGGGAATGGCCCTATGGGACGACGTCGCCAAATGGCTTGGCGAAAGAAGTGGGAACTTGGTGAAGACGAAAGAGATCTGAATGTTTGAACCAAAGGCCCTAGCAATCGATTTGGATGGCACAATAACTGATCGGAGGAGAGCGCTAAATTTGAAGGCTGTTGAAGCCTTGAGAAAACTGAAGATTCCAGTAATACTTGCTACTGGCAACGCTCCATGCTTTGCTAGAGCAGTGGCGAAGGTTATAGGCGTCTCCGATGTTGTGATCTGCGAAAATGGGGGTGTAGTTAGATTCTCCTATGACGGTGAGGACATAGTTCTAGGTAGCAAGGAGAAGTGCATAAAAGCACTTGAGGAGCTAAAAAAGCACTTTAGCGTCGAGCTATTGGATTTTGAATACCGAAAGTCTGAAGTCTGTATGCGTAGAAACTTCGATCTTCAAAGGGCTAGAGAAATTTTGAAGGATTTTGATGTTAGGTTACTGGACTCAGGATTCGCATACCACATTTCTGACAAAAATGTGAGTAAGGGAAAAGCTTTGGAATTCATATCGGACCGCTTAGGAATTCCAGTAAAGGACTTCGCTGTTGTTGGGGACTCAGAAAATGATATAGAGATGTTTAGGATTGCTGGATTTAGAATTGCTGTTGCAAATGCAGATCTTAGGCTCAAGGAGCTTGCAGATCTTGTCACACCATCAAACGATGGTGATGGGGTAGTCGAGGCTCTGGAGTTTCTGAGACTAATTTAGCGGTCAAAAGGTTCAATTTAACTCTTTTTCCGAGAATTATTTCTATTGCCTCCTCAATTTTTTTCGAAATTTCTGCTGACGGCTTAAGATCTTTTTTGAGTTTAACGTTTTTGCAAAAATCGTCAACGTAGACGAAGAATTCCTCACCCTCGTAATCGAATAAAGCCCTCTTGTCTCCCTTTTTGAGTATTGAAAAAGGATAGAGCTTGCAGGCGATGGGTTTTGAGTCCCCCAAAGAGCAAAGAGTGCCTTTTTGGAATGGACAAAGCTTTCCTATCTTTTTTAAGTAGAATCTGTTGGCCCTTTCTTCGATCAGTCCAGTTCCTTTAAGCTTCAGGTATTCGTATGCTCTAAGCCTTACACGATACTCCTTGCAGCAATCGCCACATGCATCGCAGTGCCAGGAAGCAACAAACCTCCATGGCACGTGCATAGCAATAATAGAGTACGGAATTTAAATTTCTTGTTTTTAGGATTTTGGGATATATTTTTATTGTTTTTCGGGAAATAAGAGTATGGAAAAAAGGCTTAAGGAAAACCTGCTTGCCGAGGAGATAAAGCGGATCGCTGAAAAAGATTTGGATTTAGGCGAAAAGATGGCCGAGAGTATTCAGGATTGTGAAGCCAAGGTTATGGCTTTTCTTAACCTTTATATTGTCTCAAAAAAGCATGAATTCGTTGAAAAAGCTTTGAAAGTCGCAAGAAATGATGAAGACTTTTTGAGAATAGTTGAAGTCAGTGGTCTGGACGTAGTGGGGTTTATAAATAACGCCTACAGGAGAGATTTGGCCTATGCATCTCTTTTCGAAAGAACAGGAAAATTTGAGTATCTTGAAAAGATTTCAGACAAGAAAATAGCCTCGGCGAGTATGAAAAGAATTTCAGAAAAACTCTCTTTTCCAGAGAGCCTCAAATTTGCAAAAAGCATTCCGGACCCCTATTACCGGTGTCTTGCCCTACTACAGATTTTGGAGAGGGAGGGAATAGACTTAGTCAAAGAGATTAAGGAGTCTATGGTTGAAATAGAGAATCCTTGGTTGCAAAAATGGCTAAGAGATCAGCTTGCTGCCAAATCAAAACGTTGAAGGCTTATGCGGTCTCAGACAAAGTGGGGAATTGCCCTAATAATCCTTGCATTGTTGATCACACCTCTGCTCTTCCCCTTCACCCTTCTGTATTCTATCCCGTTGTTTTCCGTAGGCTTGGCGTTAACTTACCGTTGCTGCTAAGTCCCCTTCCGAAAGGGAGG
>CAYSRI010000074.1:0-7371 GCA_964433405.1 uncultured archaeon
GCTGTAAAACACTATCTCAGAAGGACTGAGAGAGGAGAGGATCACACGAGGGCTGTGGATGCTGCGGTAAGCTATGCTATGGGAGTGATGGAGTCTTCTGGAGAAGTAAAGAATTGCAGGCAGGAGCTGGCAAATTCCTTGGCTATAATAGCTGAACTGTCAAATGGAATGAGTAGGCTTTTGAGAGAAGCTTCTTAGATTCAGATAGGATATGAACGATAAAAATACGAAAAACAAAGAGAACAGCGAAATAATCTATGTTTCCGAGCTCTCAGATTATTTCTTCTGTCCGCGATCCTGGTACATCAAGAAGTTTGGCGGGCCTGAAGTGAGGGAAGAGATCGAAAAGAAGGAAGAAGTGAAGAGAGGTGCGGAAAAGCATGAGAAAACCATTAATCAGACTGTTGTTTCGGAGAAGCTCAATACAGCTTCAAACTGGCTTTTCATTCTCGCTTTTCTTCTGGCTGTGATGTTATGTCTGTTCTATTTCTTCTTGTAATCCTTCTGATAATTCTGGTACTGGTAGCCAGAATTGCGGGGAAAAGAATTAGGAAAGAGAGCGGCATCCCGTTCGGAAAGATCGCTGCAGCGGACAGCAGCAAATTCAGGAGCTTCCAAAAAGTTCTCTTTTCCAGAAACGTTCTCCTCGCCGGGAAGCCGGACACGATTCTGGTTGTGGAAGACGAGTATGTTCCAATCGAGCTGAAAATCCGCGATCCTCCGAAGCAACCCTTCGATTCCCATAAAATGCAGGTTATAGCTTACTGCTATCTGCTTGAAGAAAACGGTTACAGAGTTTCTTACGGTGTTCTGAAGTATAAAAAAGGCAAAGAAGAAAGAAATTTTGTAGTAGACTACACTCCTGAGCTGAAAGAAAGGCTGCTGGCTGCAATCTCTGAGATGAGATCAATCAAATCCATCCCGTCAAAGATTAAGTCCACAAAGTGCGAAAAATGTTCTGTTAGAGAGTATTGTGAGAAGCTGGATGGAAGTTAGTAGCTCAGAGGTATGTTCGTAATCAAAAACATCTCGCTTCTGCAAAACCAAGTCTCTCTTTCACAGAAGCGTTATCAATACCTATAACAAGAAGCAGCAATTTCTGAAATGGATTCAGTTCATCTAGGGCTCGCAAAATTTTTATATGCGGACGATCTCTTTACAGGATTCATAGGATCCATGCAGGCTCGAGAGAGAAGCCCGGAATTGAAATCTTTTGAATTCCAATGCAGATTACAGTTTGCTGCTGTTGTGAAAAGCTAGATAGGGGTTGAGATATGAGCGGAAAAAGCTTCTACAGATCCTCGCGTTTATTCTGCTGGTGGCTGTTTTCGTGCTGTTCTACCACTACACAAAGCTGAAGGGGCAGGTTTAAAATAGAGCACGCCAGCTTTTTGCCGAATGGAGGGAGAGCGAGGGAAAAAGGATAAAGGAAGAAGAGAGGAGAATGAGAGAAGAGCTTTTCAAATTCCCCCACCTTCCCCAGCATTTCGTGCTTTTCTTCTTTCATCAGCCAGCCCCTCTGGTGTGAAACTAATAAGCCCCTTTCAAAAGCTAAGTGGTTCAGGTACTATTGCTCTAAAAAGTTATTGATTTAAGAATTTGACGTAAAACTTATATACTTTGCGTCAATATTAATAAAAAATAAAAAGGAGGTGAGAAACAAAAATGTTTGATGAAAATGGAAAGATAGGACCGGAAGCATCTATAGTAGCCATACTCCTGCTTGCGCTTTTGTTTCCACAAGAAGCTATTCCTATTCCGGGAGTCCTGCTAATCCTTGCCCTTATTTTAGGAACAGTATCAAAAATGGTGGAGTGATAGCAAAAACCCTAAAAAATTCCACAAATCTGCCCCTGAACTACTGTTTACACTCCCTCTCTCAGAGCAGGAAATCTCTTCCTCAAAAACCTCTTCGTATCTTCATCCCACTCATTCCACTTTCTTCTAAAGTGCTCGTAAACGAGCTTTTCTACTATAGTAGTTCACCTAGAGCTTGAAAGTTTGAAAAGGTAGGAGCAGGGGTAGAGCTATATATAGGTCCAGTCGATAAAAACTTATACATTGATATCGAAATAGACATATGGATTTTCTGAAACAAAAGGCACACAAATTTTACGAAAAGGCGGTTGAAAGCTTCGAAAAACAGGAGTTCGACTTCGTAATGTTCTTCGTTGAACAATCGATGCAACTCGGGCTGAAATTTCTGATCTCGAAGCGATTTGGAGAAATACCAAAAACACACAGTTTTCGAATTCTATTCGAACTTGCAGAGCTTGAGAGCTTTTACAAAGAGAATTTGGATACTATAAGAGAAATAGAGCTTGCTTACACGGCTTCAAGATATTTTGACGTTGAATATTCAAGAGAGATTGCTGAAAAGAGTATTTCTTTAGCAAGGAAATTATTGGAGATGCTATGATCGATTACTACAGAAAGCTAAAGAAAAATGAGGAGTTCTTCGCAAAAGCTCTTGAGATTGCAAGGGAGATAAAAATAAAAGCTAAAGAAGTCTTTGAGGACTGTGAAGTCTTCATAGTAGGCAGTTTTGCGAGAGGGGAGCATACACTCAGTTCCGATCTTGATCTGCTGATCGTGTCATCAAAAATACCCTCAAAGCTAAAATTTGAGGAGTATTCGAGGCTCGTCAAATTGCTCAGCAATGATGAGCGTGTGAACATTCATTTGCTCAACAAGGAAAAGTTCGAGGAGTTAAAGAAACTTTACGAGCCAAGAATCAGGATAACTTAACCTGAAAAGATTTTTGAATATATACATGGGTGCGGTAAAGGGACTGTTGAAGACGTTATTCTTGTTTATCAGATTAGTAATGTGAGAGAGTACTGGAAAGGGGCAGAAAAGCTGAGATTTGATGATGATAGAGGGGAAATTAGGTTTGTGTACTGGGCAAGGGATAAAAGGGATCCTGATGCAAAATGGCAATTTATGGTAGGGCCTCAACCTTGCTTCCCGATAGAGCTTCTGACCATAATACTAGATGCTATAAAGAGGGAGGTCTGGATTCCTTAATTTTGCCTTACGTTCTATTTTTTGAGGTTGCTGCTATCTTCTGATGCTTCGGATTAACGAAACTTTTAAGTAATTTACTTTCAAGTAAATTACTATGCTTATCAACAGGACCGAGGAGCTCGAGCTACTTGAGAAGAAGCTTGGGAGCGAGAGAGCTGAGCTCATTGTAGTCTACGGTAGGCGGAGGATAGGGAAGACAGCACTTCTCCTCGAGTTCATTAAAAGAAACGGCGGAATTTACCTCTTTGCGAGGGAAACGAGCAGTACGGAAAATCTGAGGAGGTTTTCGGAGAGGCTGGCAGAAGCCTTTGGCGATGAACTGCTGAGAAAAAATCCCTTCCAAAGCTGGGACGCATTCTTTGAGTACCTGCATCAGAAGTCGAAAAAAGATAGAATTGTTATGGTGATAGACGAGTTTCCTTACCTAGTCAAAGGTGATAGATCCTTACCGTCAATCCTGCAGGAATACTGGGACCTGAAGCTTTCAAATGGAAAGCTGTACATGGTGATCTGCGGCTCGAGCGTTTCAATGATGGAAAGGCTGCTCGGTTACAGAAGCCCTATATACGGAAGAAGAACTGGACAGCTAAAGCTTCATCCCCTCGATTTCTTCGATTCAAAGAGCTTTCTTCCAAAATACCCATTGGAAGAGTTTGTGAAAGTCTACAGCATCTTGGGCGGGACTCCGGCTTACCTTCTCGAGTTCAGCGATGAAAGAAGCTTGGAGGAGAACCTGAGGGATTACTTCAGACCCGATTCTTTCCTCTACAGCGATGCTCTCTTCATCCTCAGAGAGGAGCTGGAAGAGCCGAGGAACTACTTCGCCATAATGGAAGCCATAGCAAAAGGTGCAACAACGCTTGGAGAGATGATGGCCGAAACAGGCCTTGAAAGGCCTCACATCGCCAAGTACCTCTCTGTCCTGATTGAGCTAGAGCTTGTTAAGCGAGAAATTCCTGTGACAGAAAGCAGGAAGAGCAGGAAAGGAAGGTACTGCATAAACGATCCCTACTTCACATTCTGGTTTCGCTATGTTTATCCCAATGCGGATCTTATTGAGGCAAAGCAGGGAGAGCTGCTTGTAGACAAGGTCATGGAGGATCTCCCCGTGCACGTCGGAAAGGTTTTCGAAGACATTACAATGCAGTTCATCCTCAGGCTGAACAAGGCTGGAATCCTTCGTTTCTCAAAAATTGGAAGATGGTGGCACAAGAATGAAGAGATAGACCTGGTTGCGCTTAACGAAGAGAATAGAGAGGCTCTCTTTATCGAGGCCAAGTGGAAAGATCTGAATGAAAGGGACGGATGGAGAATTCTAAGGGACTTGGAGAGGAAAAGTGAGCTTCTGGAGCTGGAGAGATGGAAGAAGAGTTATGGACTGGTTGCGAGGAAAATAGCGGGCAAAGAAGAGCTTAAAGGAGAGAATTTTCTTGTCTGGGATCTGAAAGACTTCGAGCTTTTAGAGTATACTATAAATGGGAGAAAATGTTAGCAGATAGCCAGAAGAGTACTATAAAAAGCCCGGAACGAATTAAAAATCATTTAATAAGGTACGGTTACATTTAATCTCGATATAAGTATATCATCTGGGTCGTAAACGCTGAAATTGAAGCTCTCTGCAAAACGTAGTAGTTCTGATACGGGTTAAGGTTTTCTTTCAGATCTCAAACGATTACGCTGTCATTAGGCAGACTTTTAAGTAAATCCCTCCAAAATTCGCGCTCAGGGCAAACCTGCAAGTTATAGATGTCAGAAAATTTGCGAAATTCGGCGAGGAGCTTTCCTATGCAATACCCTGAGCGAAAAAAATTAGGGCTAAAATCGTCAGCACGAAAAAGTTCAGGGCGGAAGGTGTTGAAGTCATAACGGCGGAAGATTTCATCCCTTCGGCCCGGTAAAGGAATTTTAAGATTCTCACTTTTCTGCCGTATTTTTAAACAAATCAATAAAGTTGATGAGGAAGTCCGTAACTGTCGTAAGCGGAAAGGGAGGAACAGGAAAAAGCTTCGTTACCTGCAACACAGCCGTGGTTCTCGCGGGTGCTGGCTTTAAAACGCTCATAGTCGATGCTGACACTACGATGGCAAGCGTTGAGATAATTTACGGTATAACTCCACAGAAGACGCTTCAGGATCTCGTGGCTGGGGAGGCGAAGCCTGAAGAAGTCATTTACAACGGTCCAAATGGAGTCCTGGTTGTGCCTTCGGGTGCAAAGCTTAAAAAAAGGATCAGGCCAAGCGAGCTTGATGCGGCGATAGCTTCGGTTCTCGAGGTTGCTGTGCCTGACCTTTTGCTAATCGATGCTCCTGCGGGCCTTGATGCTGAGGTGCTTACTGCTGTCATGATGACCGAGACGCACTTGATCGTGTGCAATCCTGAAATAACAAGCCTCGCGGATGCCTACAAAGTAAAGTCAGTCCTCAGCGGCAGGAGCAGGTATCTGGGAGCGGTGCTGAACAAGGTGGGGAAGATCGAGATCTCAAAGTTCAGGGTCGCAAACCTTATCGGACCGATTCTTGCCGCAATTCCTGAAGACGGAAGGGTTAGGGATTCGATAAATTTCGGAATTCCTTACGTTCTGAAATATCCAGAAAGCATGGTTACGAGGCAGATTCTAAGGGTTGCCGGTGCAATAGCGGGTGTGGACCTTTATTTCAAAAAAGAAACAAAAAGACTCGGATTTTTGAGGGGATTAAAGTGAGAATTTTTGCTCCTGCGGGAAAAATTCTCGGGAAGCTGGCATGTTTTGATCTTAGAAGTTGGGATGCTGAGAAAGTAAAGGGGACGATCTGCATTTCTTTCGGAGCTGGATGGGTGGCAGTGGAAAAGGACAGAGTAATTGCTGCATTTTATGAAGACAGCCAGGGGCAGCTATTTGGCATTGACGCCTTCTCGAAGCTCTGCCAGTTTGGAATTTCAGTGGAGTTATACGAATGTGACAGAAGACTGCTTGAAACTCTTGTCAGGATTTTCCCAGAGATCTCAATCGGACGCAGTTTCAGGGAGCTTATTCTTGAAATCCGAAGCCTTGACTTTATCGATACCCTCGTTGGCATGAAATTCGTTGAACCCGTAGCTTCTTCTTGTGAAGCTGTATCGGAAGATAACGAATCGGAAGTCATTGGGGAGCAGGGAGAGGCAGATCAGGTTGCGAACCTTGAAGAATATCTCTGCAAACTCGACGATTTTACAGGCATTGTTGAAGCCTTTGATGGTGAGCTAAATTTCACATTCTGGATAAAAGAGGGTAAAATCGTTGCGGCCATGATGGATGAAAACGGCATGAAAGTTAAGGGAAATTCTGTGCTTTACTTCTGCGGCATCCCTGTTAGGGTGAAGAAAGCAGCATGGCAAGACCCTCCAGCTGATGCGAGATGTTCCGAGAACGAAAGAGAAGTCAGAGCCCTTCTCGCAAGTCTTGAAACATAGAGCTGAGGATGGATCTTTTTGTAATGAGTTGTCATTGCGGACATGTTGTTGAAATCTGAAAGATAGATTGTTTACTTTTCCAAAATGCGGTTGCGAGGCTGACAGAGACCTAAACGCCTCCTTAAACATCCTAAATGTGGGGCTAAGGCCCCGAATGCTCGTAAAGAGTACGTCTACCCTTTCGTAATACTTTATAGGAAGGTAATCGAGGGGCAAATTCTCTCGATGAAACGAGAAGCTCCCTGCGTGAGCGAGAGGTAGTTCACGAAGCAGGCAAGTTTCCGGGTTCCAACTACTTCGCTGAAAAAAGAAAGATTTAAATATATTTGATTTTTCATTCTGTTTTGTTAACAGGTGGGGGACTGGTAGCATGAGGTTGCTCACGTTTTTGGCTATATTAGTGCTGTTCTGCCCGCAAACAGCGACAGCAGCAAGTCTGGATCTCTTTGGGATCCCCTTGAAATCTCCGCTACCGGAAAGGCACACCGAGCAGAATTTCGTTGACATTTTATCCGAAATTGAAAAAGCGATGAAAAAGATTCAAATATCAGAAGGGTGCAGGCTCGGATCAACACCGGAGCAGAACTTCGAAAGTTTTCCGATGATAGGAATGGCAAATCCAGCGGCACTTTACTGTAAAGAGCTCGGTTACGATTTGAAAATAACAAAGACTGAGAAAGGTGAAGTCGGAATCTGTGCTTTCCCTGATGGTAGCTCTTGCGAAGAATGGGAACTCTACTATGGCAAATGTGGCGAAAAATTCAGAACAAAGACACCAGAGGAGCTAAAAATAGAAGAAAAAGCAGTATACGGGTGGATAAAGGCTGAAAAACCAGAAAGTACTGCAAAAGAAACCGCTACGATTACTGATCTTCCTTCAGCTTTTGACTGGCGAAACGTTAATGGAAAGGATTA
>CAYSRI010000075.1:0-7281 GCA_964433405.1 uncultured archaeon
AGGCTATAAGAACGGCCCCTATTATGGCCGTGCCAATTCCAGCATTGAGGAGATGCTGATTTGCATTAACTGCAGCAAAAAATCCTATCGAAAATCCTGTGAAGATCAGGAAAATCCCGACAGCAAGCTTCGAATTCACAAAGCGTAAGGTTTTAATTGCATAATAAATCTTTCTCTGTGCAAAAAAAGATCGCCTTGATCCTTCTCATTGCATTAATTTTTCAGGCTGAAGCCCACGAAAGGTTTTCAATTGCTGAGCAGAGCGATGAGTGGATAAAGGATTTCTTCAGCAAATTTCTGGATGATTTTGAAAAATGCCTTCGCAGCATGGCTAAATCTGAAATAAGGGTTAAGGAATCTGAAGAAACAATGCTTTTCCTTGAAAAAGTTGAAAAAGAAATAGAATTTTACAGGGCAAGAGGGATTGAGAGCAACGCTTCATTAGCAGTAAAGCCCTTCCTTCTATTCTCAAGAAACCTCTACCTGCTTGCAGAAGCTCAGGATGAATTTTTAAAAGAAATGAAGAATCTCAGGGAAGGAAAAGGGGACTACGGTAAGGTTTCAACTGCAATTTTGAAGGCAAAGAGCCTGATAGCAGAGATGAGAAAAAACCTTGATGAAATCGATGAAATAGTTTTATACAAGAACAACACAACGCTTTACTTTAACACGAAAGGCGTCAGAGAAGCGCTTGACGAAGTTGAAGAGCTTTTCAGCATTTATGAAGGATTTGCAAAGGCCTACGAAATCGATGGAATCTGGGTCTTTGCATCAAAGAAAGATCCGATTCTATTTGAATACGTGAGGATATGGATCTACGCAAGAAACGTGACACCATTAAGCCTTTTCATCGACGGGATGAGATTTGAGGCAAAAGATATTGAATACAGCTTTGAAAGAACTGGAAAGCATTTGATTTACGCTGAAGGAATTAAAAACAACGAGACAGTTAGATCGAATGTTCTGGAATTAGAAGTTAAAAAAATACCAACCTACATTCTCCTCAAATCATCTTCAGCTTTTATAGGTGAGGAGGCAAGAGTGGATGGACTTATCTACGACTACTATGGAAAAAGGTTGAGCGCTCCTTTAAAGATTTTTATCGATGGAAAAGAGCAAGAAATTGAGGCCAGGGATGGAATCTTTTCTTTAAAAATAAAGAGAAATTACGAGTGCAGCTTGAAGATCAGGGCCATCTATGAGGGGAACGAGACGCATGAGAAGGCTTACGCTGAGGAATTCGTCTATTTCCTGAGATTTCCTGTTTGGATTAAAATTGAAAGCGATAAGGAAAGAGTTGCAGTTGGTGAGGAAGTTAAATTCAGGGGAGAGACGAGCGAGAGCATTCCAGTATTCATCATCGTGAACTCGGAAAAGGTTATCGAGCTGTACTCGGATGGCAAATTCTCATTCTCTCTCAACTTCTCAAAACCCGGAAAATACGAAGTTTATGCAGCATTTCCTGGGGATAAGCTTAGAAGGCCAACGGAGTCTAACAGAATTGAGATAGTTGTTTTTGAACCCTTTCTGCAGAAATCTTTTGCGTCTTTGCAGAAATTGATGAATCTTCAGAACCTTGCGCTGATAATTCTAATGCTTGCTCTAATTATTTCAGCTTCCTTTATTAAATTAAGAAAGCCAAGTAAACCTGCTTCGCAGATAGAAAGCGCTGTAACGGAGGAAATTAAGGAAAGAAGAGAGGCAGGATCGCCTGAAGGGTTATTCAAAGAGCTTTTCGATGCTTTGCTGAAAAAATTCAACTTGAAGAAAGGCCTGACTCCGAGGGAGCTTCTTGAAAGGCTTAAGGACCAGGGATTTGCAGACAAGCTAAAGGAAGTGGTTGAGCTTCACGAAAAATTTGCATACGCTGGAGTTGAGCTGAGCCAGGAAGAGAAGGAAAGGTTCTTTAAGCTTTCATCAGAAATCCTTTCACAGCTATGAATCCACTGGTATACGTGATATTGGCAGCGATTGGAATTTCAATGCTTGTTTTTCCAATTGCAGTTCCAGTTTTCAAGAGCTCAGCAGATCTAAGCATATTCAACACAAACTGGGATGGGTTATCAAAATTTGCAAGGCTTGCAGCTGAAATGCGGGAAGTGAGACCAATCTTTTATCCCTACAACGTTGCTCAAATAGGCAATGCAGGCGGAGTTCTGCTCATCTTTGCCCCAGACATAGAATTCTCTCAAGCAGAGGCTGAGGAAGTTAAGAAGTTTCTGGAAAAAGGTGGAACGCTGTTCATTGCAGATGACTTTGGAACTTCAAATAGCCTTCTTGAGAAGCTTGGAATAAAGGCAAGATTTTATGGCAGAGAAGTTAGGGATCTTTTCTATTCTAAAAACGAGAAATTTCCAACTGTTATAAAAATATCTCCCGAGCTTTCAAGGAACGTTTCTATGCTGAAGCTTAACGTTCCCTCAGCCATTTCTTTGGCTGAAGGAGAAGTATTAACAAGCAAGGTTGCATACGCCGGAAAAATTGGAGAATACGTTATAATGGCGGAAATAAAGTACGGAAATGGAAGAGTTATACTCTTTTCAGATCCAAGCGCATTCATAAACGAGATGATGGATGAAAACAGGGAATTCTCAATAAACCTAATAAACTACCTCGGCTCTGGAAATTTCTACTTCGATGAGGCCCACAGAACTGATTTCAATCCGTATTCAATGGCAACGGTTTACATCCACAAGGAGCTTGACAGAAGCAAGGCATTCCAGATAATCTTTGCAGTCACAATCCTTGCAATTTTCATTGAAAGTGGAATGCTGAAAAAGATTAAAATAAAGATTCCAAGGAAAAAGGAAAACATTTTTGAAGATCTTCCAGAATGGGTAGACAGGAGAAAGCTTGAGACAATGCTTGAGCAAATGAGAGCTAAATCGAGGCTGAAGGATTATGGAAGGGAAGAAATTCGTTGAAAGGCTTAAGGAAGAGATAGGAAAAGCTGTCGTTGGATACGATGAAGCCATTGAACTTCTGGCTGTAAGCCTACTTTCAAATGGTCACGTAATACTTGAAGGTGTTCCGGGTGTTGCAAAGACAACGCTTGCAAAGTGCTTTGCCAAGGCAATTGGGCTGAGCTTCTCAAGGATCCAGCTAACACCAGACCTGATGCCAGCAGACATAACTGGAAGCGTTGTCTACGATCTGAAGAACTCGAGCTTTTACTTCAGAAAGGGGCCGATTTTTGCAAACATTGTTCTCGCGGATGAGATAAACAGGGCTATGCCGAAAACTCAGTCAGCCTTGCTTGAGGCAATGCAGGAAAGGCAGGTTACGGTTGAAGGAAAAACTTACCCCCTTCCAGATCCCTTTATGCTGATTGCAACTATGAATCCGGTTGAAAGCGAAGGTGTATACACACTTCCCGAGGCCCAAAGGGACAGATTCATGATGAAGATCAAGATGGAGTATCTTGATAAGGAAAAGGAGATTCTTTTCATGAAGAGAAAAATAAATGGAAGTGAGAAGGAGATAAGAGAGGTTGGAATTGATCTTGGAAGGCTGAGAAATGGTTTTGAAAATGTAAAAGTCGATGACAGGGTACTGGAATACATTCATTCAATCTGCCTCAAAACAAGGATTGATGAAAGAGTCCTACTGGGCGCCAGCCCGAGGGCGATGGAGCAAATGCTCTTCGCATCGAGATCCCTTGCATTTTTGAGAGGGAGAAGCTACGTTATTCCAGATGATGTAAAATTCATTTCTAAGCCTGTTCTTTCTCACAGAATTCTGCTTAAGGCAGAATATGAAATGGATGGTCTGAGGACTGAAAGTTTAATTGAAGAGATTCTTGAAGAGGTAGAGGTTCCGAAATGATGGGGAGAATAATAAAAGTGGCGATTTTGATCCTTTTTTTCCAGGCATACCTTCTAATGAACCTTTTTCCAGCAATTCTTGCATTTCTTCTTTCAGTTTACCTTCTATACATAACGCTTGAGTTCAATCCAAAAATAGTGGCCGAGAGAACACTGCCCAAGAGACTTTACGATGGCGAGGCTGCGAAGGCAAGGCTTTATGTGAAAAATCTCAGAAAAAAGGATTACGTTTTGAAGGTATTTGAAAGACTTCCAGAAGGATTCAAGGCTGAAAAGGCCGAGTTTTTGATTGGAAAGGCAGAAGAAAGGATATTTGAATACTCAATCGTTCCTTCGAGGGGAGTTTACAGAATAAAGGGGCCCGAAATTTTGGTTGAGGATTTAAGGGGAATAATTTCAAAGAGGTTCTCAATCAATTCAGAGCAGGAAATAGAAGTGTTGCCGTCGGTTGAAAGGCTTAGAGAGGAGGCAATGATCGATGCAAACATAAGGCTCCAGCAGAAAAGATCTGTCTTCGGCTCTCCTCTGGATTTTGAATCTCTGAGAGAATTTCAGGAAGGAGATGACACAAGAAGAATAGACTGGAAGGCAACTGCAAGGCTTGGGGAGCTTATAGTGAAGGAATTCCTCAAAGAATGGGAAGGGGATGTTTACATCGCATTGGACACTGGAAGAGAGATGAGAAAAGCATCGAAGCTTGACTATGCAATAATCATAGTGTATCAGCTGCTAATGGCAATTAAAGACAGAAAGGTCGGGCTCATTCTTTACGATGAATTCGGAGTTAGAAAAATTGTGAAGGCAAAGAAGGAAAGGATTGGGCTGATTGAGGAGATAAAGGTTCCAAGAGCTTCTGGAGTTCAGAGCTTGAAGATTCCGAGAGTCAGCTTTGAAAAAATAGCCTTTCTTAGAAGAATTCCTTTAAGGAGATACAGCCTGAGCTTCATAAACTCAGTTCCGCAGAAGTCGTTCGTTATATTCATAACGGATCTCTCAACGAATGTTGGAGAATTGCTCAGAGCAATTCAGGAAATGAAGGATTCGAAGGTATTGATAATCTCCCCGAATCCAATTCTTTTCTCTGATCTAAAGCCTGACAGAGATGAGGTCCTGAAGCTCTACAGGAGATACCTGGAGAGAGAAGAGATGATAAAAAGGATGAACAGATTCGTTCCAACGATAGATGTTGGGCCAGGGGATCTTCTTAAGGAAATAATGGTGAAAAAATGATCTCTGCCGTATCTTCAGTTGTTTTGGCCATAGTTTTAGGTTTAAAAACTCCTTTTTTAGCTCCTTTTGTATTTCTAACAAGATTTTTTAAAAAGGAACTATCTGCTATGCTCTTCTTTTTATACTGCGTGATTCTTAGCTATGAAATTTTCGTTTCGGACATCCTCGATACTGACTACGAAACGCTAACTCTTGGAATTTCAGCAATTCTGCTTCTCGAAGAGAGCATTTCAAGCAGGAGAAGAAATTTTATAGACTACGTGCTAAC
This sequence comes from uncultured archaeon, assembly GCA_964433405.1. Classification (GTDB taxonomy): domain Archaea; phylum Halobacteriota; class Archaeoglobi; order Archaeoglobales; family Archaeoglobaceae; genus WYZ-LMO2. The sequence goes on from CAYSRI010000075.1 coordinate 5,323, forward strand.
AGCCTTTGTTCTTTCAGGCTTCATAGCCCCAATCTTAATACTCTTTGTGCTCCTAATAGCTATTTTCAACATAGTTCTGAACGACAGGGCAACGATTGGGCTTGCAGCGATTTTTTGCCCAGTATTCGCCTATATGCTCGTAGCTTTTCTGGATGGGGAAGATTTGAGTTTGACTGCGCAGATTTTTGTTTTAGCCTCTCTCACAATCATGCTATTCTTGATTTCAAGTCTCTCTAAAGCAAAATTGAAAAACATTGAAAAAAGCTGAAAATCTGAAGATGCGGGTTCAATCAAAAAGAAAGGATTCGATGTTCCGCATACCAAATTGCTAGAGGGAGACGAGACTCTCGTACTTGCTTATGAATTCCAAACCCTTTTCAGTTGTTCTGTACCTTACTTTCCCACCATCACTAATCCTTTCGAGCAAGCCTTTAAAAACAAGCTCCGAGATTATCTCCTGAGCATTTTTAAAATTCAGGTTTGCAGAATACACTATCTTTGTTATATTTACACCTTCCCGGGTGTTCGAGAGTCTCAAAATTTCAGAAAACATTTCGTACCTTGATCTCTTCAAGCTCATCTATTTCACGTTGAAATTCAGTTTCAAAGTATTTATTACTTTCGATTAATAATTATGTTATCATCATCATGGACATAAACCCTCTCTCCATCGACGACCGCAAATCTGTTCCCCACCTTCAAAATCGGTTTATCGAGCTCGTAGGAAAGTTTTGCGAGATCCTTAAGGTTCAATACTTTCACAGCTCCAGAATGCTCTGGGAATTCCACTGTATTCACAATTCTGTTTCTGAACTTTCTTTCAAAGCTTCTCCTTTCCCTCTTCGAGAGATATTCCGATATCTCAGATTTATTCATGAATACGAAAACTCCGAGAAGGGCTGCGAGGGCGAAAAATTCGACTCCAAAAAGCAGTCTCAAATTCCTAGCCTCGATCGGAAAGCCTAGAAAGCTCAGCATGCTCACAGAGGTAACGTTGCTGTAAATTGTACCTTTTTTGCTCTTATTGAACTCTGAAAGCGAGATTATTTTTCCATAGGTGACGTTTGAGCTCTGGATGAAATTCTCTTTTATCTCCCGTCCCGAAATTATGGATTTCAAATTGATTTCGCTGATAAACCTTACATTCGGCTCACCAAAATCGTATTTTGTCTCGTTCTCGATTTCCTTCCACATCAGGTTTATCATATCCCAGTCAAGGGGTATACTTATCTCAAAACCTGACCCTGAAAATTGGTCAGAGTATGACCAGATCTCCTTTTCCCACCCTCCCTTTACAGGAGAAAGCAACAGGGTTAACCTGTAGCTGCCTCTCAGCTCCTCTGGAGGTGGGTTGAAGGTATAGGAGTATATCAGATCCATTTTCTTGAGAAGTGCGGAGTAAAGAACTGCTGAACTGCTTATTTTTTCCTTCTCGTATATCAGATTTGGCTTCAGCTCGGCAGAGTAGTCTAAATTTCCCGACTGAGTGTATTCCGTGATTAAGGTCCTATTTTCAACGTAATCTGGGGAGAAGAGAGTTTGAAAGAATAAAAAACAAAAACCCGAAATTAGCGTGAATACGACTAAAACCACCCCTATCAGTTTATTGAACCTAACTTTTTTTCTATTCATGATTTTTTTCAGCATAAGGCTTATTATGGGTTGCTAATCTTGACTCCTTATCTTTAATTCTGAAATTCAGTAAGAAGACATTTTTCTTCAACCCTTTTATTACATCATCATAGATCAAAATTTATGAGTGTATTGCTAACCCCCCGACGGAAATGCATCTTGGAACACCTTTCAGAAAACGGAGGAGAGGCAAGTATAGATGAGATAATATCAAAGATTTTGACACTCGAAAATAAGGAAAGGAATTACAAAACAAGAAAATCAGTTTACGTGAGCCTAATGCAGACGCATATTCCGAAACTCGAAAAAGAGGGGTATGTCAAGTAT
>CAYSRI010000076.1:0-591 GCA_964433405.1 uncultured archaeon
CGAATGGGGGTTCACAGAATAACTAGTGAATCTGCAAGGTTCTATGCGATGCGGGAAAGAATAGTAGGTTCAGCGATCTCGATTCTTGGAGAGGCTAGTCTTAAACTTGATGCCTTAAGCCGAGAGCAATGCGAAAAACTTGGTGACTTGGCTTCAAAACTGCTCCCATACGCCCCTGGATATGCGGGTAAAACGATGCCCATAATTGCAAGATTGTTCTGGAAGCTCGCGAACGTAAAGGAGAAGGAGTTTCCACTAGTTGAGATAGAAAAACTCGAAAAGGAAATTGAAGATCTTAAAAAAGAGCTGGGTCTTTGAGTGAGCTACTTGATCACGCTTTTGTAAAGAATTATACGAGCCACAGTTAGAGCATCTCTTAGAATTATTTCTTGGCTTAAAAAACTCTCACCACCTGCCTTCCAGCTATTTCAGCCTTGAAGACAAGCAGGGAGAGGAATTTTGAACATGCTGAGTCATGAATGTGTCTGTTCAGAGTAGAAGATTTTCCATTTTCAGATAGCTCTTTTACTTCAAGTAGCTGATCAGCATATTCTTATCTTAGTATTTTATTAAAACTATATAAAGTTTTAA
>CAYSRI010000076.1:601-3253 GCA_964433405.1 uncultured archaeon
TTAATCCCGCTCTTCCTGCTTTATCTCCTTTCGGAATGGGACCTAGCAGCAACAGTAGGTTAATCCCAGAATTTCCTTGTCCTCACATAGTTCCTTTCTGCTTCAAGAAGGGCCTTAAAGAAGTCTTCCTCTGTTGTATAGTAACCTGAAAGAACTCTTTTCGCGGTTTCAAATCCAACACCATAGGTGAGCATGGCATAAACTCCTCTCATGCCGTAGTTCATTACAAGGTTGGCTATTTTGAAAAGCTCCTCCCTCTTTGGCTCATGGCTCTTTCTGTCGCTTAAAACTGCTATCATACTGCTCCCACATTTTAAGCATTTCAGAGTCAGATTATTCGCAACTTCACGATAGCTCGCACCACAATTAACGCAGTAAACTCTGCAAATTTCCACTTTCAGCCTCTCAATAAAAGCCCTCAAAATTGCTCCGCTTGGCTTTGTGACTAGTATGTCGGGGATCTTATCTCTGCCTTCAAGACTTATAGGCGTAAATTTCTTGTAAACGCTGAAGGTTATCTCCCTTCCAAACTTCTCGAAGAATAGCTTGGCTTTCTCCAAATCCATCTTTTCCAAGAATATCTCCCTGAGGGCCTCCCTGTAAACGGGAGTACCCCTAAGCTTCACAACCAATGTTCTCAGATTTATTCTTGCCAGATCTTCATCCTTATCAAAAAGTCCAAACTTTCTTGCAGCTTTAACAACTTTCCATTGCATTAGCCTTGTATCAACAATTGCCCTCTCAGCGAGGGTTTCGACCTCGCGTGGGTCAACGCTCAGAATCACATCTCTTACCTCCTCAGGGCTTGCAGGAGATAGCTTTATGCGATAAGGATCGATCTCCACGGAGACATTCGTTCCCTTTTTTAGAGAGAGCAGCAAGGCAAGTATTCTTCCGATAGCCTCGTTAGCCTTGTGACCGAAGCAGACATTCACTACGGTATCTCGGCTAGACCCGTCTATGACTACGCATGTGTCAGTAGGAACCCTAAATTCCTTTTTTTGTTCATATAATTTCTCAAAAACTTTATTCGCGCCGTCTTCGTTTACGTATTTTCTCAGCTCCTCCAGACCAATTTTACCCTCTACTATCTCCCCTCTCAGCTTTCCAACCAGCTGGGCAACCTCAAATGGAACTGGTATTTCCTCACCAACCCAAGATGGTACTTCACCTTCCGCCACAACAGGCTCTACTTTAACAACATCTTCCACGCTCAAAACTCTCCATAGTTCTCCCTTCATCGCAAAAACTTCACCGCTAAACGTTGAAAGGAAGCTCTCATCAAGACTGCCAATTGTTCGTCCAGAAGTTATATCAACAACTCTGTAGCTTCTCTCGTCCATTATCATCGAGATGTTATCGTAAAAATATTTCCTTGTTCTCCTTCTCGAGGATATCTCGTTACCGTTATAGAAAATCCTCCAGATATCGCTTAGATATTGACATATTTCACAAAATTCCTCAAAGCTCAAATTTCGGTAAAAATAACATCTTCTAACGATCTCGTAGGCTTTTTTGACTTCTATCCGTCCGTATTCGATTGCAATAGCACAAACTTGATTTGCAAGGACGTCCAAGCTTTTTTCGTGAAGTTCCAGATCTTCCAAGAGACCCAAATTTGCCCTTTTTATTATTGCAATAGATTCGAGAATGTCATCAAACGTGTTTGCGATAATGTAACCTGTGGATTTCCTCCCAAGCCCGTGCCCGCTCCTACCAACCCTCTGTATAAGCCGCACGGCCTGTCTTGGACTGCTGTACTGTATCACTGAATCAACGTGTCCTATGTCAATACCGAGCTCCATTGAAGACGTGCAGATCAGAGCCTTCAGCTTTCCAGATGCAAAATCCTCTTCAGCCGAGATCCTTGCCTCCCTTGAAAGGCTTCCATGGTGAACTTCGGCGCTTATCAGCTTCTTTAAGTGGACACCTAGAATTTCGGCCGTTTGTCTAGTGTTCACGAAGATTAAGGTCGAACGGTGCTTTTCCACGAGATCTTTAATAATTGAGAGCTCGTCGTTGGAGGAAATTATTTTGATCTCGTATTCTTTGTCTAGATCTCCTGAAACTATTTCGGCCCCACCGATTATTTCAGAGATCTTTTTCGGATCTCCAACGGTTGCAGAAAGGGCTATGATCTGAAATTCTGCAATTTCTCGCAACCTTTCGATTCCGACAAAAAGCTGAACACCCCTCTCGCTGTCCACAAGTTCGTGAATCTCGTCTATTACCAGAAATTGGACGTTTTTCAGTGCGTTCTTTAGCCTTCTTCCAAGAAAAAGCAACTGAAAGGTCTCAGGAGTTGTGATTAGAATTTCGGGAGGTTTTTTGCTCTGCCTAACCCTTTCGCTCTCCTTTGTATCCCCATGCCTTATATCGATAGTAATGTTCAAAATTTCCGAAATCTTACTCATTCTCCGGAACATATCCCTGTTCAAAGCCCTAAGGGGGGTAACGTAGAGAACTCTAATACCCGGACTTTTTTTCTGAAGCAGCTTCTGGAAAACAGGAATCATTGCAGCTTCAGTCTTTCCGCTTCCTGTTGGGGCCACTATCAGAGCATTCTTCCCAGATACCACTACCCTAAAAGCTCTTTCCTGAAGATCCGTAAGTTTTTCTATCCCAACAGCCTTCAAAGCCTTTTCAAGTCTC
>CAYSRI010000076.1:3263-5894 GCA_964433405.1 uncultured archaeon
AATTTGGAGCATCGCTACCAAATAAGAAATTTGAGCTAAGATTTAAAAATTCTACAACCGCATTATAAGCATGGTAAAAATTGATGAAATTGATGTAAAAATTCTTAAAGAACTACAAGACGATGCGAGGAAGAGTCTAAAGGAAATTGCAGAAAAAGTTGGCGTCGCAGAGGGCACAGTGTATAACAGGATAAACAAAATGAAGACTATGGGCATAATAAAGAAGTTCATTCCTGTGCTGGATTATTCGATGCTCGGATACGACATCACAGCCGTCATCGGAGTCTCAGCCGAGGGTGGGCAGCTAGTTGAGATCGAGAAGGAGATTGCAAAGGAAAAGAACGTTACTGCCGTTTACGACGTCACCGGAGAATACGATATCCTGATTGTAGCCAAATTCGAAAACAGGGACAAGCTGAATGAGTTCGTGAAAAGATTGCTTGGGATGAAGAGTGTTAAAAAAACTTATACAATGCTGGTCCTAAATGTGGTCAAAGAAGCTCACATGATAGATCTTTGATTACGTCGTGTATTCCGCATTTATTCTCACGTACTCGTAACCAAGGTCACACCCAATTGCATAATCGGTGCATTTTCCCTTATGGAGATCAACTATTATCCTAAAATCCCCCTTCATAATCTCTCTAGCTTCTTCCTCCTTTCCTGTGAATTTTCCCCGCTCAACAAGGAAAACTGTCTTTTCATCGTTCTCAAATGCAATGCTGATTTTTTCATCGACTTCTGCACCGCTGTAGCCTAAAGCTGCAATTATTCTTCCCCAGTTGGGGTCGCAGCCAAAAATTGCAGTTTTCACAAGTAAGGAATTAGCAACGGCCTTTGCGGCGAGTTCTGCTGATTTTTCACTTCCCGCACCTTTCACGATTACTTCGAAGACTTTTGTTGCTCCCTCTCCGTCCTTGGCTATCTGCCTAGCGATGCTATAGAAGACTTTCTCCAGCTCCGCCTCGAAAATATCCCTGTCAATCTTATCCTTGCCTGTAGCAATCAGAAGCACTGTATCATTCGTTGATGTATCTCCATCCACAGTAAGCCTGTTAAGCGGCTTTACGGCCCTCCTAAGGATTTCATACAGTTCCCCACTTTCGAATTTTGCAGAAGTGAAAACGAAGCACAGCATTGTTGCCAAATTAGGTGAGATCATACCTGCACCTTTTGCAACAGCCGAAATTTTCGCTATTTCTGAATAAGCCTTCTTTATGAACCTGTCTGTTGTCCTTATCGCATTGGCAAACTTTTCCGCATGCTCTTTGCTGTTCCCTAGGCCCCGGTATACATCCACCGCCTTTTTTCTTATCCAATCAACGTCGAGTTTTCTTCCGATAACTCCTGTTGAGGCTACCGCTACTTCGTCTTCCCTACAGCCAAAAAGACTGGCAGCGATTCTGCACATTTCTCGAGCATCTTTCAAACCTTGTTCCCCTGTAAAAGCGTTTGCGTTTCCGCTGTTCACAATCAGACCCCTTGCATAGCCTTTGCTAATGTTTTCCCTGCATACAATTACAGGAGCAGCCTTTATCCTGTTTCCGGTAAATACTCCAGCAACATTTCCGCTAAACCTTGCAAGCCCCAAACCGAGCTTCCCTTCTTTAACACCATTACACAAGACGCCATCGATATCCGTGATCTCCATAGCACAAGTCTAGGAAGGATTAAAAAATCCTTTTAAAACGAAGCTTCAACGCACCCTCATGGATGAACTTCCAACACTTGACGATGTAGAGGCGAAGCAAAAATCGATACTTCTCAGGCTGGACATAAATGCTCCGATCGTAAATTCTACGATTCTAGACACCACAAGATTCGAAAGTCATCTTCCAACGATTCGAGAGCTTGAAGATCGAGAAGTTGTCATTTTGGCTCATCAGAGTAGACCGGGAAGAAGGGACTTCACTACCTTAGAGGAGCATGCAAAGGTATTGGCAAAAATAGTTGGCAAAGAGGTCGAATAAATCGATGAAATCTTCAGCAGGAGGGTTCTTGAAAGAATAAAGAATATGAAACCCGGCGAAATCGTGCTTCTGGAAAACGTAAGGTTCTACTCCGAAGAACAGCTTGACAGAAGTGCCGAGGAGCACGCAAATTGCTTAATGGTAAGAAAACTGAAGGATCACTTCGATGCTTTCGTTAATGATGCATTTTCTGCATTCCATAGGAGTCATGCATCCTTAGTTGGCTTTATTCCTGTTCTACCAACCTTTATTGGCAGGGTAGCCGAGAAGGAGATAAATGCTCTTAGCAGAGGTCTCAAGAAGGGGGATAAGATAGCCTTTGTGTTGGGAGGCGCAAAGATAAAGGACCCAATAAAGGTCATGAAAAACGTTCTTGAGAACGGAATTGCTGAGAAAGTGTTCCTTTCAGGTGTAATCGCAAACTACTTCTTACTTCTAAGTGGCAAGGATATTGGTGAGAATAACAAAAAGATCGTAGAGGATAACAAGGAAAACGTTAAAGATGAAGATGCCAAGAAAATCCTAGAAAAGCACAGAGATAAGATCATTCTCCCAGTTGACCTTGGTGTCGATGTAGGTGGAGTTCGAGAGGACGTCTCAATTGAAAAATTCAATGGAGAGGGAATAATAAAGGACATTGGAGTTGAAACTATGAACCTTT
>CAYSRI010000076.1:5904-7159 GCA_964433405.1 uncultured archaeon
AACCTTTACTCGAGTATGATCCCTGAGTTCGACACGGTGGTTGTCAACGGTACTGCTGGAGTATACGAGGATTCAAAGTTCTCTCTAGGCACATATGAAGTGCTAAAAGCCGTTTCAAAGGCAAAGTATTCGATTATCGGTGGAGGGCACAGTGCTTCCGCGGTGAACATGTTTGGGCTTGGCGATAAAGTCAGTCATGTTTCAATCGCCGGAGGCGCTTGCGTTAGATTCCTCAGCGGCGAGAAATTGCCTGTGATTGAAAAAATAAAAGAATACTGGGGGAAGGGGAAAAAAGCTTAGCAAGAGGCTAGAGCTGGTCGAAAGTAATAACCCTTATGGAGGTCGGGAGTTTCACTACGCTCCCCAGCTTAGCTCCAATTATGTAGTTTATATCCTTCTTTGCAGCAATATCTATGAGCCTCTGAGTAATTATCCCGTCAAATACTACCACTGAAGCCCGCATGTTGTTTGTCTTTAGAGTCTTCACAAGATCTCTCACCGGAACTTCTTTGATCACATTAAAGTTTCTGTCGAGAATCCTCGCAAGTAATTTTCCCTCAACCATCTCCTTGTGGTTTTTTAGGCTTTCATGCGAGGACAATTTTTCTTCCTTAACTGAAACTGCTTGCTGATCCTTTTTCAGCACGTGAATTTGCTCAACGGGTACCTTGTTTCTAAGCGCCTTCAGAATTTCCTTAAGCGTCAGATCTTCTACCCCTTTACCTTCCGGCGCTCTTGCTATAAAATCCACGTCTGCAACTTGTAAAAGCTCCTTAAGTATTAGCTCTCCTCCCCTGTCACCGTCCAAGAAGGCAGTAACTGTCTTCTTTTTACTCAGCTCTATGATGGTTTTCGGTATGTTTGTACCTTCTACAGCAATAACGTTCCTGATGCCATGCTTAAGCAGATTCAACACGTCCGCTCTCCCTTCGACTACTATAATGGCATCAGATTCATCTACAGCCGGTCCAGCGGGAAGTTTTTCTTCTCCGTACTCCACAACTTCGTCTACCCTCAGTGACTCTCTTACGAGTTCAGTTATCTTTTCGGATTCGATTTCTGGCTCCTCAAATAGCTCTCTGAGAATTTCCTTCGACCTCTCCACTATTTTTTTTCTCTTGCTAGCTCTTACATCCTCGATCCTAGAAACTTTGATCTTAGCCGAACACGGACCAACTCTTTCAATAGTCTCAAGCGCTGCAGCAATTATAGCAGTTTCAACTTTATCCAGGCTCGATGGAATCTTTATCTCTCC
>CAYSRI010000077.1:0-7052 GCA_964433405.1 uncultured archaeon
CAGTCAAGTAGGATTCAAGGCTAATTCCGAGGCTCAGTGCAGAAACCAGATAACGGCCGTATTCTCTCTCAAATGCATGCATAATTATGAATAGATTGCAGAAAAATAGCAGAAGTCCACCATCAACCTTTTCCAGAGCCTTCTTTGGAGGTATTCCACCTATTAGGAACATTATCGCAGCCCCGATTAATGCAGAGATCGAGATCGGATAGACTTCAGAAATGAAAAGGCAGAGGACGAATATAAATACTGCAAGCGTCTTTGTCGCTAGCCTTTTATCGAACTGCACTTCTGCCTTTGAGACCTTAAAATTCTGGAAGTCCTTGCGATAGATATGGTAGATTATGAGGAAGTTCGGGATCAGACAAACTGCACTTATCGGCGCGATGTTCTTCGCAAACTCAATAAAGCTCATTTTTGAGCTCATTCCGATTAACATGTTCTGAGGATTGCCTATGATTGTCGCTGCGCTTCCTATGTTTGCTGAAGTTGCAAGGGCTATTAGCAGAGGAATCGGATTTATGTTAGAGGCGAGAGCGATTTTGACCACTACAGGAGTCATGAAGACGCAGATCGTGTCGTTTACGAAGAGTGCAGAAAGAAAAGCTGAAGAAAGAATGAGAACCAATAGAAGCCTTTTGCTGTTTCCTGAAATTGTTATTATACGCATCGCAAAGTAATCAAAGAATCCGGCAAGGCCAAGATAGGCTGTAAGAGTCATCATTCCGAAGAGCAATAAAATGGTGTGAAAATCTATGGCAGATACAGCTTCTTCGAAGCTTAGAATTCCTAGACTTAGAATCAAAGCTACTCCAATTGTTGAGGCTGCCGGACGGGATAGATTAAACTTGCCTATATTCTGAATTGCAATGAGGACGTACGTTAGGATGAAGATCAGCAGAGTTATCAGTAGTAGGTCACCGCAAATGAGAAATTGGCTGGATATATAAAAGTATCTTCAAAACAAATTTTAACCCACCTTTGCAGCTATGCTCCCTACCAAAAGGGAAAACAGCGGGGTAGATGGGCGGGAGATGTAATCTAGGGTGGTTCCTCGCCAAAATTTAACACTCCTTTGAGCAATAAAAACTAGCTCGCAGAGATGCAACAATACTTCAGAAGATAGAAGAATCGGATAAGAAAAGCTTCTTAAATTGCCAAATACTAACAACAGATACCGATGAAGATATCCGAGGGCCCTGACCAGCCGCGGGATTGAGCTCACGCACATGCGAGCGATGAAGATCCCTTCGCTCCCTCAGGGCACAGTATAATTTTTATCCCTCGGGTGCGCTCTAGGACAGTGAGAGTGGCGGTAACTGGCAGACCGGGGATTGGAAAAACCACGCTCTGTCTGAGGGTTTACGAAACCTTAAAGGATAAAATCGATATCAAAGGCTTCATAACAAAGGAGGAAAGGGTTAAGGGGGTTAGAACAGGTTTCAAGCTTGTAGACCTATCAACTGGAAGAGAAGCGAAGCTTGCAAGGGTTGGAAAGGGAAAAACAATGGTTGGAAAATACGAGGTTCTGCTCGAGGAATTTGAAAAATTTCTCGAAGAACTGGACCTAAGCGGAGAACTTGTGATTATCGATGAAGTGGGACCAATGGAACTGAAAAGTCAGAAGTTCGTTTCATTAGTGTGGGAGATCTTGAATAAGGAAGATCTTCTTTTTACAGTTCATTATAAGGCGACTCATCCTCTTGTGGATAAAATCAGAGGGGAATTCAGGCTTTACATCTTGGACGAAAGCAATAGGGAACGAGTCAAGGATGAGATCGTGAGCTTGTATGATAGTTGAGGGAAAGGCTAAGATTTCAACCGACGGAATATTCTACAATCCAAGAATGAAGCTCTGCCGAGATTTGGACATGATAATATATTCAGAGTTAGAAAAAAATACGATTCTAGATGCTTTTTCAGCCACAGGTATACGGGGAATAAGGGCCATGCTTGAAGCAGGTCGAGATGTGGTTTTTAACGATGCAAACCCGAAAGCAGTTGAAGTTATAAAGAAAAACCTGCAGCTTAACGGACTTTCCGCAGAAGTGCATTGTCGTGAGGCAACGCTCCTCATGCGTGAAATACCTTTCAGACACGTCGATATTGATCCTTTCGGCAGTCCGGCAAATTACATAGAATCTGCATGTATTTCTGCGGAGGTTTTGAGCGTTACTGCGACAGATCTCGAAGCGCTCTGCTGCAAAAATTCTGCAAGCATGAGAAAGTACTCTGCAGTTGTGTTCAAAACAGATACACCGCACGAAGTCGGGCTTAGAGTTCTCTTGGGGTATATAGCAAGAATTTCTGCAAGGTTCGAGAAAAAAATGGAACCGATCATCGCATGGACAAAGGAACACTACTACCGAGTGCACATTCGGATGAAAAGATCAACTTCCCAGTCTCTAAGAATGTTCGAAAAGCTCGGCTTTCTGGTTTACTGCCCAAAATGTTTTCGAAAAGACGTTGTAAAGCTTTGGGAGATTCCAGAACGAAAATGCAGATGTGGAACAGACAATTTGGCTCTTGGACCTCTCTGGCTTGGAGAGCTGAAAGACGAAGTTTTTCTGAAAAACGTTGTAAGTAAAGCGGAAGGAGAGCATAAAAAGATCTTGGCAAAAATTTCGGAAGAAGTGGATTATCCTACCTCCTACAACATCCAGAAAATCTGTAGCAGATTAGGCAGATCGGCGCCGCCAACAAAAGATTTTGTTGAAAAGTTAGAATCACTGGGCTTCAAAGCTTCGTCATCACACTACTGCGGTTATTGTATAAAAACGGATGCGGATATCGAAGTAATTGAAAAGCTACTTAGGTCCTAAATTCAAAGATTTTTTATATCCTTTTAGTTGTAATAGGGTGGATGATAGGTATTGATATTGGGGGTTGCAATCTGGTCTCTGCCTTGGTTTCAGAAGAAATCACGATCTTTAAAAAGCCCGCTACAATGGGGCTTGAAAGCCTTTCAAAAGAAATAAAACCCTATATAGGAAAGGAAAGAGTTGTTGTGACAACATCGCTGCCAATCAACCTTCTGGTTTCAAAGTTCGAAGAAATGAAAACTCTTACTCTTCTAATTCCCGGCCCCGGGCTAAATTATTCGAAATACGGTTTTATTCTCAAGGGATACGTGAACCACAGAGGAGATGTGGTCGAAAAAATCGACGAAGCAGAAGTGAGAAAGATTCTCGAAAGAGAAAAATATCAGAATGTTGCAATTGCATCGAAGTTCTCGGTTAGAAATCCAGCGCTTGAGGAAGAGGTAAGAAGGATAGTGAGGGAAAAGATAGAGGATAAAAGGATCGCTTTAAGCTATTATGTCGGCGGGTTAAACTATCCGGCAAGGATAAATACCACTGTAATAAACGCAAAGCTTAAGGAAATAGTTTGGGATCTAACTGAAGATATCAAAAGCAAAATTGGTGATTTTTACTACCTTAAAGGTGATGGGGCAATTTCTACCAGCCAGTTGGTTGTCGAAACCCCATCTGAACTTTTTGGATCAACAGCCGTTGCATCTGCATTCGGAGCGCTTTATTTGACAAGAGAGAAAAATGCCGTCGTTGTGAACATTGGCGGCATATCAACAACCCTTGTGAGAATTGAAAACGGAAAACCGGTATTTATTAGCGGTCTGGAAATAGCTGGAAAAAGGACTTTGATAAGATGCGTCGATTCGGTTTCGATACCTCTTGGAGGAAATTCAATTGTCCAAGATGTAAGACCGAAGCCAGAATGCGCGACACCGGCAGCTTTTGGCGGCAGTTCTTTTACCTTAACTGATGCTCTAAACTGCACGGGATATGAGATTGGAGACAGTAAGCGCTCAATGGAGCTGGGAAAAGAATTAGACGCCAGGACAGTGGTAGATAGCTTTGTATCGATGGTCGCCGATAATTTAAAGGCTATGGAATGTGAAAAGATCGTTGGAGCAGGATATCTCGCCCCCTATTTGATTCCAGAGATCGCAAAGAAAGCTGGAGTTGATTACGTGGTCCCCAACCATAGTGAGGCAGTTTGTGCGATTGGTGCCGCAGTTTCCAAAGTGAGCCTCACACTTCATGCAAGATACGATACGGAAAAGGGGATCGCAATATACAATGGTGTTCCAGAAAAATGCCCCTTTAGGGTTGGCACAATTCCCAGAGACGAAGATTTGATCGAGATGGCCAGAAAGAAGGTTCTGGAGATTGCCAAGAGCCTGGGAGAGGAAGATGTGGGAGAGATAAAAGTCCTAGATTTCAATTCCTTTACCGTTGTTAAGGGCGGGATGAAAAGAGGAGTAATTGCTGATTTGACTCTGCAGATCGAGCCGGGAATAAGGTATGGAGGAGTTAAAGGATTTCTTTAATGCTATAGAAGAGTTAAAGGAACTGTCCAAAGAGGGTTGGGTAATAGTTGTTGAGGGAACCAAGGATCTGAAGGCCTTGCGCGAAATCGGCGTGGAAGGGGAAATAGTGATTTTTTCAGGTTTTTCAAACACGGCTGAGAAACTCAGGGATAGGAGGGTTATAATACTCACAGATTATGATACAAAAGGCTTTGAGATTGAAAAAGGGCTTTCAAGAGTGCTATTGAGCTATGGAAATGTTCCCAATGTCGATCTCAGGAGGAGGATTTTTAGGTACATAAGGAAGGATATAACAAAGGTGGAGGAAATTGGAAGCTTCATCAGGAGGGAGAAAAATGGATTATGAGGATGTCGTGAATGCGGTTTCCGAGTTAATTGTGAGGGCTCAAACAGAGCTCCCTTCAGATGTGGTGTATGCTTTGAAGAGGGCTTACGAGATTGAAGAAAGCGAGATAGCAAGGAAAAACCTTGAGGTAATACTCCAGAACATAGAAATTGCAAGAAGATCGAAACTTCCAATTTGCCAAGACACGGGAATACCCTTCTTTTTTGTGGAGGTCGGAACAGAACTGAGATTGGATTTTGACATAAAGAAGGCTATAAGGGAGGCCGTTAGAAAGCTCACACCCTCAGTTCTTCGCCCCAATGCAGTTCATCCGCTTACAAGGGAGAACTCTGGAGATAACACCGGCCTAGGCGTTCCTGTTGTGAACATAGATCTGGTTGAGGGTGACAGGCTTCGAATTGCCTACATGCCCAAGGGTGCCGGAAGTGAGAACATGTCCCAGCTCAGAATGTTCCTGCCCATGGAAATAGGTAAAATAAAAAGATTTGTTGTTGAGACTGTTGCAAGAGCAATGGGGATGCCTTGCCCGCCAGTTGTAATTGGATTAGGTATCGGAGGCAGTTTTGATGTCTCAGCAAAGCTAGCGAAAAAAGCCTTACTCAGAAGTATAGACAGCATGAACGAGTTCGAGCTCGAAATTCTGGAAGCCGTAAATTCGCTGGGAATCGGACCAATGGGTCTTGGAGGAAGGACCACTGCTCTGGCAGTGCTTTCAAATCTAAACCACTGCCACACGGCATCACTTCCTGTGGCCGTTAACATTCAGTGCTGGGCAAATCGAAGAGCGGAGGTGATTTTGTGATCCTAAATAGTGTGGATGAAAGAATTCTGGAGTTAAAAGCAGGGGACATAGTTTACGTAACAGGCGAGATTTTCACTGCAAGGGATAAAGCACACGCTAGGGCCGTTGAAATGCTTAAAAATGGGCAGAAGCTTCCATTCAGCTTCAATCGTTCTATTGTCTATCACTGTGGGCCAATAATTAGCGGTGACCGAGTGATCTCCGCTGGCCCTACGACTTCAGAAAGGATGAGTCCTTACGTTCCGAAGATACTGAAGAACGTCGAGCTAATGGTTATGATCGGAAAAGGAGGAATGAGCAGGGAAGTTGTAGAGGCAATAAAAGGCAAGGCGATTTATCTCGCATTCCCGGGAGGCGCTGGAGCTCTTGCTGCGAGCAAAATAAAGAAGATTAAGGGTGTATTCTGGGAGGATTTGGGAATGGCCGAGGCTGTTTGGGTATTCGAGGTCGAAAATTTCGGGCCCTGTGTGGTGGCGATCGATTCAGAAGGAAAGAATCTCTATGAGGAGGTTGAGAAAAGGGTTAGGGCCAAATTATGATAGTCCTTCATCTTGCGGGGCATTGTATAGAAACAGCTGCTAAGAAGAGGTACGAGGAACTGGTTTCTTACCTTCTCCGGCATGAAGACGAAGAGAAGGAGAGGGAACTCGAGTTTTTGGTAGAATTCCTGGATAAGGCGGATTTTTCTGAGCTTAGAAGAAGGGGATTCGACGGCAGAGAAGAGATGACGGTTGGAATAAAAAAAGAAGGGGAAAAATTCGTCGTCGAGAAGTTAGGTTAGAGCATAACCAAAGACCTTTGAATATGCGACGTTGTTCGAGTTGTCTACCGCTACAATGTAGAACTCTACAGCATTCTGAACCTGGAGCTTAGCAATATAAAGCTCTTCAGAAAGCCCGTAGCCCCCTATCGGCTCTCTTATGTACCTTCTCCCGATATCCATGTCTTTGTAGTTCCACTTTCCTCCTTCCTCCAGTGAATACGCTATGAGAACTTTGTGGAGAGCGCTTTCGGGATCTTTGAGTAGTGCGGAGATGCTTAACTCATTCCCTTCTGTTTTAACGTCTATGGACTGAATCTCAGGCGGGGTTTGATCTGCCAGTCTGTATAATTTCTGAATGCTTTTATTTTCCGAGAAAACAACATAAATGTTTCCTTTGGAAACTGCGACCTTGGGAGTAAGAACTTCTGTACCCTCATGCTTCAATTCGTAGAGCTTTTCAAGCCCGCGCCAGAGGATGTAGATCTTTCCGTAATTGTCAGTTTTGACAGGAAGGATCACTACGTTATCTGAGACTACGGGGAATCCCGGTATCTCGTTTGCGCTGAGGTTGAAGGTTCCAATAATATTTCCATCGAAGTCCACGATCTGAAGGTCCAGGTTCTTATCTCCGATGGTTTTTGGAACGAAAAGCGCATTTTCATTGGCAGAAACTAGAGGGTTATATTTTGAATCTTCACCAGCCCCATAGTATTTCTTCCAGAGCTCTTTTCCGTCTTCGGAAAATGCATAAACATATCCTTGGCGAGTACCAAAGATCTTTCCGTTCTTG
>CAYSRI010000078.1:0-6887 GCA_964433405.1 uncultured archaeon
TTTTCAGGAAGTACATAGCTTACGCAAAGAATATCTATCCCGTATTGACCGAGGAAGCTAAGAATAGAATTGAGGAATTTTACGTATCGCTTCGATCAAAAGCAAAGGATAATTCACCTGTTCCGATAACTGCAAGACAGCTTGAAAGCATCGTTCGATTGGCAGAAGCATCTGCAAGAGTCAGACTGAGCGATAAAGTATCGTCCGAAGACGTTGACAGGGTAATTGTAATACTCCAGAGATGTCTATCCCAGATAGCCATTGACCCTGAAACTGGCGCTATTGACATAGATTACGCATTTACCGGAACATCCAAAAAACAGAGAGACAGGATCATTACAATAAAGAAAATAGTAGAAGAACTAGAGGAAATAAATGAGAATGGGGCTCCCGAGGAGGAAATAGTCGAGAGAGCCAAAAATGAGGGTATAGAAGAAAACAAAACAAAAGAAATCCTAGCTAAGCTCAAGATGATGGGAGAAGCCTTCTGTCCAAGGTACGGATTCTACAGGCTGGTAAGGACGAAGTTTTAGCAACAAAGATTTTATAAATACTAGTGCATTGGGAGTTTGGATGAAGGTTTACAAAGCGGGTATCGTTCCATTCGACGTTCAGCTTGAGGGTGGAATCCCGGGGGGTACCGTTCTTCTGATACTCGAAGAACCTGGAGCGGGAGGAGACGTGCTTTCTTATCACTTCGCGGTTGAAGGCGCAAATAGCGCCGAAAAAGTGATTTATTTTGCCACCGATGACTACGAAGAGGACGTAAAACGATTTTTAAATGTCTATTTTGAACGCTACAGAGAGTTCCCAGTTTTAAGCCTGAAAGGGCAGAAAGGAGTTGAAGCTAAAAATTACATCCGGAAAGCAGTTTACGACGCTTTGGGAAGGTTGAAATCAATTTTGAGGAATGAAAAGTTTGACAGAATTGTGATCAACAATCTTGCCTTTTTCCTCTGGAAATACTCTTATGAGGACGTAATTTCCATGATAGAGTTTCTTTCCGATATCTGCAAGGAAAACCAATCGCTTTGTGTCCTCTTAATGACAAAGGGTATGATTGAGGATAAAAAGGAGACAGGTCTGAAACATTACTGTGACGGTGTGATAGAACTTAGTTTGCGGGAAATGGAGAATGAGATTCAGAGGAGGCTCAAGTTCGTGAAATTGGAAGGAGTCGTAGTTCCTAGGATGATAATGAGGTACGAAATCACAAACAGGGGAATAAGAATGGAATCAACAATGAGAGTCCTATGAGAATTCTGTTTGGAGAGCTAAAAAAGCAGGTTTTTGGTGAATTTGCCTGTTTTATAAATCCCAAATACGTCCCAGACCTTTCGATTGTGGATTTTGCGGTAAAAAAGGCCCTTAAAAACTGGAATTCCGGGAAAAGAATATCAAAGTCGCTTTCTATGGAAATACTTCTTTATTACTCCGCAAACAGACAAATAAACATAGCCAAGAAGCTTGCAGGAATAGAAAAAGCTGTAGCGGTTGTTATAGATGAAGAAGAGTTCTCAAAAATAGAATTTGAGGAGAAGGAGTTCAAACCCGATTTCGACTTGAAATCGATAATGGAACACTACCAAATATCCGAGGAGGAGCTAAAAATCGTTGGTCTGGAGAAACTACCCCTGCTAATTCGGGAGAGAATTGCGCTTTTCTCGGCCTTCGGTGATTAGATGATCGGCAGAGCATACGGTGCCGGGACGATCTTAAACGCACTCGCCACCGGAATCGGTAGCGCATTCGGGGTTAACCTTGTCACCAAGGCGAAGGTGAAAATCGGTTCCGAAAACGAACTCATTGTTAATGGAAAAGAGAGAGACTCCAAAATTTTGGAAACAATTTTGTCTCCATTCGGAATTAATGCAAAAGTGTCAGTAAAGAGCACCATTCCAGAAAGAAGCGGCCTCGGTAGCAGCTCAGCTTTTATAAACTCAATTCTGTGTGCAGTAATGAAGAAAAATGGGGAAATTTTTGCTCACAAAATTCTGAATCTGAACGCAGAAATTTCTCTTAAGGCAAAAATAAGCTACACTGGAGCTTTTGACGATGCTTCGGCATCCCTTCTTGGCGGAATCGTGGTCTCGGACAATTACGGGCGGAAACTTGAGAGTTGGATCCCATTTGCGAATAAAGTCGCAATTCTGATCCCTGAATTTCAGCGGGGAGAGGTGAACTGGGCCAAAATAAAAAATGAAGCTGATCGATTGAAAAATGCACTGAAAAACCTGAGGATGCTCAAATTTAAGGAGGTTATGGTTGAAAACACCAAATATTACTGCGAAATGATCGGTTATCCGCTGGATATCGCTGAGAGGGTCTGGAGGGAGGGGGTTTGCTGCGGTCTTTCCGGCAACGGTCCGGCCTTTGTTGCAATTGGAAATTCTGACGATGTTTTGACAGCAAAAGAGATTTGGAATGAATACGGAGAAGTTTTAA
This sequence comes from uncultured archaeon, assembly GCA_964433405.1. GTDB lineage: Archaea > Halobacteriota > Archaeoglobi > Archaeoglobales > Archaeoglobaceae > WYZ-LMO2. The sequence continues at coordinate 2,446 of CAYSRI010000078.1, forward strand.
TGGGAAAAATTCCCGAAAAACCTGCGGAAAAGGTTGTGATAACTTCCGAGCTTTTCGGGCATTCCAAAGTATGATTAAAAATAGAATAAAAGAAAATCAGAGAGTATCTATCAACTTCTTCTTTTCGATTTTAGCGCTTATTTCTTTAACTGGAGATCTGCTCGTATTAGGATTAGCAAGAACCTGCTCGTATTCCTCGCTACCCACGATCTCCCTGTGTATACCTGTCATAATGGCGACAACTCTGACAAATCCCTCGAACTCCTTCGAAATCCTCGCTCCCCAGATGACGTTCGCAGAATCATCGAGTTCAAAGGTAAGGTTCTTTATAATTTCTTCCGCTTCCTTCAGCGTAAGATCGTTACCTCCAGAGATATGCACGAGAGCTCCGGTTGCACCGCGGTAATCGACATCAAGCAACGGATGAGACAGACAGTCTTTAACTACTGTTGATGCCTTATCCTGTGCTTTTGCCTCTCCGACCAGCATCACGGCAACTCCTCCATGTCCCATTATTGCTTTGAGGTCTGCAAAGTCGATGTTAACGAGAGATGGACGGGTTATTGTGTCAGTCAGACCCTTTATCGTTTCAGCAATTAGCTGATCCATTACGCTGAAAGCGGCATCTATTGGAAGGTTTGGATAGTACTCAACGAGCTTGTTGTTATCCAGCACGACTACTGTATCGCAGTTCTCCTTTAGCTCTCTCAAACCCTGTATTGCCTTTCCTATTCTTGCTCTCTCAACCTTGAAGGGCATCTGGGCAAATCCAACCACTATGGCCCCCTGTCTCTTTGCCACTTCCGCAACAACCGGGGCTGAACCAGTTCCTGTTCCACCCCCCATTCCAGCGCAAACGAAGACCATATCAGCATCAGCTAGCAATTCCTCGATCGTTCCCCTCGCAAGTTCTGCAGCTTTTCTACCTATTTCTGGGTATCCGCCGGCTCCTAAACCCCTAGTCAGACTTCTTCCTATCAGCACTCTCTTATCTGCCTTTATCATCAGCAGATGCTGTTTGTCCGTATTTATCGCTATTGTCGTCGCATCTAGCTCCATATGGGAAAGTCTGTTTATTGTGTTGTTTCCGCACCCACCGCAACCTACTACAACAATTTTTGGCTTCTCGAAAAAGTCCTTAACTTCCTTAACCTTCTCTTCTCTCCTAACCCTATCCTGCTCCAAATATTGCTGGGCTTTACTAACCAAACTTTTCATTCCCCACACCCCCTCCTCAAATCTTATTACTAACTTAGATCCCGCAAATGGGAAGCCTTCTCGATCTGCTCTTTGTGATCTTCAATGAATTTCTTCACAGCTGCTCTAATTGCCTCACTAACTGAGGTATATTCTCCGATTTCAACTAGAACTTCTAATTTGCTGTATTGGGCTTCTGTAAGCCTTATGCTTATTTTTCTTGTTGCGGGCATCTTTCCACCGGAAATTTCGGGTGTCTATCAGCGCACAGATGGCATCTTTTGTCCACCATCTGTCCGCCTCATGACCTCTTTTAGGTACATATTGTCCGACAATATAATATTTAAATTTTTCGGTGTCAAATTATGATAGAATCCAAAAATAAGAAAGAAAAGAAGATATACTCTCCAAGATTTTAAATTTGGACATGATAGCTGCGCATGGTCCCGCTCTTGTTGATTACGTTTATCTCATAGAATCGTTTCCAAGCATTGGAGGCCATGCAAAAATCCTTTCTTCGACAAAATCTCCAGGAGGCGCTGGTGCTAATGTTGTGCATAACCTTGCAACACTCGGAATGAGGACAGTACTTTTCACGACTCTTGGCAGAGATGCCGATGCAGAGTACTTCGTCGAAAACACTAGGGCAAAGGTCATTGCAGAAACAACGGACGAGTTAACTGGCAAAGTTCTGGTTTTTGTCGACAGGAATGGGGAAAGGACATTTTTTGTGCAGCCAAATGCAGCGGGAAAGCCTTTTGTCAGGGTAACTGAGGGAGAATATCTTTACGTTGACCCATTTCCCAGTGAATTCAGTTTTGAGGTTCAGAAAGAGGTTATGGAGAACTTCGGCGGATTCGTCATTCTCAATCCGGGTTACCTGTATGCGTCAGTTGGTTTTGAAAAGATATCAGAGCTTTTAAAGTTTGCAGATATGGTGATAATGTCTTCGAACGAGTTTGAAATGTTGAAAGCCTCTCCGGAGGATTTTTTGCAATTTGTTGATTATCTGATCGTAACCCTAGGCGCAGAGGGCAGCGCTTGCTACACTAGGGGGAAAAAATTATTCGAAAGAGCCTTTAAGGCAAAGGCTGTTGACACAACAGGAGCTGGAGATGCTTTTTCTGCGGGATTTCTTTATGCCTTTATCAACAGTTATCCGCTTGAAACCTGCCTGAAGCTCGGAAACTTTTGCGGGGCATACAACGTTGAAAGGGTTGGAGCGAGAGCCTTTCCAAGCAAAGACCTTGTTGAAAATTTTCTCGCAAATATTTTAAAATGAGTGAAGAATTATTGGTTGATGGATTTAAGGCTCATAGTGGAAAAGCTCGGAGGTAGGAGAGTTTATAAGGAGGACTGCGAGCTATGCATAATCGGCTACACAGGTAAAAAATGCCCATATCTTAGAAAGATTGGCAAGGAGTTTTACTGTGTTAGGGATGCTGCAAAGAAGGATCCAAGGCTTAGATTTTAAAAAAGTTTATAATCTCCAAAAGAGCGGTGGTTCGATGAAATGGAAAAGCTGGAGACACGTAACAAAGCTCGATCCTGATAGAAAGAACACTGAAGAACTGATAAAGGCTGTGGCTGAGAGCGGTACAGATGCCGTTATGGTCTCAGGAACGCAAAACGTGACGTATGAAAAGGCAAAAGCACTGTTTCGGGCCGTCAAGGACTATTCCATACCTACAGTTCTTGAGCCTTCCTCTCCTGACAACGTGATTTACGAAGCTGACTACCTTTTCATACCCATTGTTTTGAACGCTAAAAGCGGGGAATGGATCACTGGAAAGCACGCAGACTGGGTAGAAATGCATTACGAGAAACTTGAGGAATTTACCAGTGTATTCGAAAGCGCGGTATTTGAGGGGTACATCGTTCTGAACCCAAATTCAGCAGTTGCGAGGGTTACCGAAGCGAAGTGTGACATTTCCCCAGAAAGGGCTGCAAGCTACGCATTTATTGGCGAAAGGATGATGAAGCTTCCCGTGATCTACATAGAGTACAGCGGAACTTACGGAGATCCGAAAGTTGTTAGAGAGATCAGGAAAGTTTTGAGAACTTCGAGGCTTTTCTACGGAGGGGGAATTGATTCCAAGCAAAAGGCCCTCGAAATGGCTAGGTATGCGGATACGATAATTGTGGGCAATGTCATTTACGAGAAGGGAATAAATGCGTTCCTTGAAACGATCCCTTAAGGCTTACTGGGAGCTTCTGAGACTCGAACACGGAATAATGTACGGTATAGGAGTACTTATAGGAATATTTTTGGGTGGCGGAGCAAGTTTGGAAATAATTGTGCTATCCTTTCTTACAGCCCTTTTCCTCGAAGCTTCAGCCTTTGCCATGAACGATTATCTTGACTACGAGGTCGATGTAGCAAACAAGAGGCTTGACAGACCTCTTGTTCGAGGGGATATAAGAAGGAATACTGCTCTGATCCTTTCTGCATTCCTTTTTCCTTTCGGACTTTTCACAGCTTTTCTCATTTCTGTTGAGGCGTTGATTTTTGTATTCGTCGTAACTGCTCTTGCCTTCCTTTACAACGCGAAGCTTAAGGAGTTCGGACTCGTAGGAAACGCATACGTTGCTTTTACCATGGCAGCCCCATTTATCTTCGGCGGGATAATAGCTGGGTTCAGCTATTCCGTTTTGCTTGTCTCTCTGATAGCCTTCCTCACAGGCATGGGGCGGGAGATAATGAAGGGTATCGAGGACGTTGAGGGTGACGCTTTGAGGAATGTAAAGAGCGTTGCAAGGGTTTACGGAATAGGTACAGCTTCAAAGTCATCCTCTTTCTTCTTCCTTCTTGCAGTTTTTATGAGCTTAATCCCGCCAGTGCTAATTCCAGAATACTATGATATTAAATACGCCATTCCTGTCGCGGTAACTGACATGATGCTTATCTCAGTGGCCCTAAGACTTCCAAGGGACACTAATCGGATCTCAAAGTACAGGAAAGAAACGCTGATAGCGGCACTATTCGGCCTGATAGGTTTTCTAGCAGGAGCATTCTGAGATAAGTTTTTAATTCCTCTGACGTTTTTCAGGCTATGTTCAAGGAGATAGAAGAAAAGTGGCAAAAAGCCTGGGAAGAGGCGAGGATTTTTGAGGCAGATCCTGATGCTAGGCAAAAGTTTTTCCTGACCGTTCCCTATCCTTACTTAAATGGAAATTTGCATGCCGGCCATACCAGAACGTTCACAATAGGGGACGCATTTGCCAGATACATGAGAATGAAAGGT
>CAYSRI010000079.1:0-3695 GCA_964433405.1 uncultured archaeon
ATGCTCGTGGAAATTTTACTTGGTTAGAAGCAAGAACAAGATTCGCAGAGATGAATGGGAAACCTTATTGCCTTATTGTTTATACAGACGTGTCTGATAGGGTAGAACTGCAGAACAGGGTTGAAGAGCTGAATGAATATCTAAAGCTACTCAATAGTATGCTGAGACATGATATATTAAACATATTCTCCCGGATTTATTCTTTTCTGGACTTAATGGAAGAGGAAAGCCGCCCTGAGTTGATTAAAAAGATTAGAGATTCTGTTGAGAGCGGAATAGAGCTCCTTAAAAAAATGAAAGAACTTGAAGCAACAATGGAGATCAAGAAAGAACCTTACAAACTTATAGACGTTCTTGAGAGTGTTGCTAAAAGCTATGGAGTTAAGGTTACCGTTGAAGGGGAAAAAGATGCTGCTGTACTTGCAAATGAAGGTATATACAGTATCTTCGGTAATCTTATTGGAAACGCAGTCAAACACGGAAAAGCCACGGAAGTAAAAGTGAAAATAAAAAGGAATGATGGAGAGGTGGAGATTCTCTTGGAGGACAATGGAAAAGGCATCCCAAAGGAACACGTCGCAAAGCTGTTTACAAAGGGTTTCACAACTGGAGGTAGCGGAATGGGATTGTTCATTGTGAAGCACCTTATAAGGAGCATTGGTGGTGAAATAGAACTCGTGAATCCTGAGAGATCCGCCTTTCTTTTAAAGTTGAAAGTAGCGGATATTAATGTAAAACAGAATCTTCGTGAAAATAAAGCTCAGGCTTATCCCTAGAGTAAAATTTTGAATTCGATGATAAGATTGCGAATTTCATCCTAAGTCCAATCGAATCTTTCCCAAAGTTTATGGATTTAGCAAATAGACGAATAAATTTAGGAGGCTTGCAAAGATTATCCAGGCCATGTAAGGAATCAAGAGCAGAGAAGCCGTTCTGGAATACTTGAAAAGGAGAATAACAGTTGCAATCACAGCCAGATCGAGGGCAATTACATCGATAAGTCCCAGAAGTGGGCTTTTAAGTCCGAAAAATAGTAGGGACCACAAGAAGTTTAGGGCGAGCTGGAGAAAGAAGACAATTTTCAGCTTTTTATCATTCCAAAAAGCGTTTTTCCAGCAGATATATAGTGTCAAGCCGATAAGGAAGTAGAGTACAGTCCAAGCCGGAGCGAAAAGCCAATTTGGGGGTGTGAAGAATGGCTTTTCCAGTGTATAATACCAATTTTCAATGGCTGGAGCTGTAAAGATGGATCCGGCAATTCCGAGGAACATCACAAATACTATCGAAAGCACTAATCGAATCAAGTCCACGTCGGAAGAAATATCTTAACCTTAATAATCTTTTTGTTTTAACTTTCTGTTGCAGCTAAATTTCACCTCTCCTGCTAAATATCCCCTTCAGAGGGAAGCTTAGCAGCAACAGTGGGTTAAAAAAATCGATCAAAGTCTAAAGAGCAGGAAAAGACCGTAAGCGACTGTAACTAATGCGATCAGACATACCGAGGCGTTTACAAATCTTTTTCTTTTCATCCCAGTTTCCGTGTCCAATATTACCGCCCTTACTCCGTTGAATGCATGGAACGAGACTACCAAAAGCAGCGAAGCATAGAAAAGTTTATAGCCAAAGTCTGAAAGCCTTTCGACAACGCTTTCATAGCTGAGAAGGTCATGCGCTGAATGCGTTACAAAAAAGTGCACTGTAATCAGAAAAACCATTAGAATCCCGGTTATTGCCTGAAGAAGCCAAGCTAAAGGCTCGAAACCCCGCATTTCAACCACCCAAGGCCATGTACATAATATAACTACCGTAAAGCCATGCAAGAATTGCCAGAAATGCAAAGAGAACGAGAACGCCCCTTCTGTACTCATGCGCATAACCAAGTTCGTGAATGATTATTCTTATCCCGTTCAGGCCGTGGAACACACCACAGAGTATCAGCAATGAATCGAAGATGAAGAACTGCTTTGAGACCGTTATGCTTGTGAAGTACTCGTAAAGCTCCCTTTCTTGCAAGGATGTAAGATAGGCTAGATGCAGACACAGATAAAACACGAGGATCAGTCCTGTAAGGCGCTGAAACATGAAGGCCATTCCAAAGGGAGAACGGTACTTAAACCAGCTCATCAATCTCATGCTCTCACCTCAACGTCGCTCTGCGGAGAAGTTGGATCGCTTTAGCTGGCTCAATCTGCTTTGGACATACTTCGCTGCACTCCATTGCAGAGTGACAACGCCAGACACCTTCAGTACCTGAGACTATCTTCAATCTCTCATCTCTGCCGTGGTCTCTGCTGTCAGCATTGAATCTGTAAGCTGCAACGAGAGCAGCTGGACCCAAATAACTTTCAAGAGTGGCTGATGCAGGACAAACGGAATAGCAGGCTCCGCACTTTATGCAGAGTGAGAAATCGTAATAGACCTGTAACTGTTTTGGAGTCTGAATTTGCTCAACCGGGTCCTCATAGCTGATATTTGGGTTTATAAGGTAAGGTTTAACCCTCTTTTGCCTCGCGAAGAAGCCGCCAAACTCCGTAACAAGATCTTTTATGACTGCAAAGTTATCAAGTGGCTCAACCTTAACTTCCTTGAACTTGGATATCGGAGTTTCGCAGGCCAGTCTGGGTTTCCCATTGATCTTGACCGCGCAGCTACCGCATATTCCCATCCTGCATGAAGCCCTAAATGCAAGGCTTTGATCGAAGTTTTCCCTGATGTAGTACAGCCCGTCCAGAACGGTCATAGCGGTTCTAACGGGAACTTCGAAGGTTTGCCAGTAAACCCCCTTTCTTTCATCAAACCTCCTTATCTTGAATTTCATATATTCACCTCAATACGTCCTCTCCACAGGTTTCCACTTCGTTATTGTAACTGGGAGGTATTCGAATCTTGGGCCATCTGGGGTATAATAAGCCAGTGTGTGTTTTAGCCAGTTTTCATCGTCTCTTTTTGGATAGTCAAGGCGGTAATGAGCACCTCTGCTTTCAGTTCTTAGAAGAGCGCCTGTAGCGACAATCTCAGCCAAATCGAGAAGATAACCAACTTCCAGCGTGGAAAGCAACGCAACGTTAAATTTCTTTGAACTATCCGAGATCGCAACTTTTTTGTATCTCTCTTTAAGCTCCCTAATCTTTCTTACTGCATCCTTCAATCCCTTTTCTTCTCTGAAAATCCATAGATTCTTGTCCATTGTTTCATTTAGCTCCTTCTTTATCAAAAGAGGGTTTTCGTCCCCTTTTCCGAGTCTATCATATATTCTGCTCTCCTCTTCTTTGATGAATTCCCTTGGAAATTCTTGGCTCTTTGAATTTTCTGCGAATTTCAGAGCCATCTCCCCTGCAACCCTGCCGAATACAAGACATTCAACTGTGGAGTTGCTCCCCAATCTGTTTGCTCCATGTATGCTGACACATGCACATTCCCCTGCTGCAAAAAGGCCCTTAACCGGTGTTTCCGTGAGCATGTTCGTGTGAATGCCGCCCATCGTGTAGTGCTGAACCGGTTTTACGGGAATTGGCTCTTCGACTGGATCAATGCCAGCAAATTTAATTGCTGCCTCTCTAATCATTGGCAATCTCTCTTCGATCCTCTCCTCTCCCAAATGCGTCAAATCGAGCGCGATATAGGGGCCATGTTCACTCTCAAAACCCCTGCCCTCAAGTATTTCCCTCCACATAGCTCTCGCAACGACATCTCTA
>CAYSRI010000079.1:3705-6833 GCA_964433405.1 uncultured archaeon
TACTTCTGCATGAATCTCTCACCGTTTCTGTTCCTAAGGTATCCACCTTCTCCACGGCAAGCCTCCGTCATTAGAATTCCGGAAGGTATCAGACCGGTAGGGTGAAATTGCATGAATTCCATGTCCTTTAAAGGAATCCCGCAACGATAAGCAATCGCCATTCCGTCTCCAGTCACCTGATGGCTGTAGGTTGTGAAACCGTAAAGCCTTCCAGCTCCACCAGTGGCAAGGATTACGGCTTTGGCTTTAAAGAACTCAATGTCCCCTGTCTTCAGATTAACCGTAGATATTCCACTAATTCTGCCGTTTTCGATTGCCAAGTTAGTTAAAAAGTACTCATTGAAGAACTCAATGTTGTCGTAGCTTAGCAGCCTTTCGTAGAGTGTATGAACTTCGTGGAATCCCGTTCTGTCTGCAGCAAAAACTGTTCTGTTAAAACTCTGCCCTCCAAAAGCTCTCTGGGCTATTTTTCCGTCTGGTGTCCTGCTCCATGGACAGCCCCAGTTTTCGAGCCTTATGATCTCCTTGGGGCACTCCCGCACAAAGAATTCCACCGCATCTTGATCAGCTAGAAAATCGCTACCCTTAACCGTATCCCAAGCATGAAGTTCAAAGCTATCCCCTTCTCTTAAAACAGCTGCACTACCACCTTCAGCACAAACACTATGGCATCTAATGGGGTAAGTTTTTGAAATCAACGCGACAGAAACTTTTTTACTCTTCTCCGCTATTGCAACGCCTGCACGCATCCCCGCAAGCCCAGTTCCTACGATCGCTATATCGCACTCGATCACAGCACCACCATATCTGCTGAAGGCTTTTAAAATATAGTCTTTTCTAATTTCTAACTTTGCGAAACATAAACGCGAGAACTATTAGTGAAAGGAAAAATGTTAATGCATAACCAAAAAAGTTCGCAAAAAGCTGCGTAGGAACCAAAAGCAGAGCCACTAGGATTATGCACAGGAATAGAAGAAGTGCCATTCTCCTGATCCCCATATCAGGAATTCCGACTTCGTTACCCGGATAGTCGAACAGATACAAAGCGCTAAAAAAGCAGGTGATCATTGGCAGGGGAACTGCAATCAGAAAAGCTAGAGGAGTTGCGCCAAATATAAATGCAATTGAAATGAGCACCAAAGAAGCGGAACAGACTATAAAACTGGATGTCAGAACCTTGCTGAGCATAAAATCCTCTTTGGAGATCGGTAGGTTCTTTAGAAAGTCTATTTCTCTTCCCTCGCCCCTAGTTATCAGGCCAAGGATAATGGGTGAAAAGAGGGCCACGGTAGAGATTGTCTGAATGACAACGGCATTTCCACCGTTCAGGCTGCCTACAACGATTATCTGTGGAGCTATTATCATAAACGGAAGAAAAACACCAATGAGACCAGAAGGATGGCGATATATCAGCTTTAGATCCTTAAGAACTAGCGCTAATGTTTTGCCTCCTGAAAAAACTCTAAAATTAGCTTTTGAAACAGCGTCAAATTTCGGATTTAGGAGTTTTTCAACACCTATTTTTGAAACTCTGGTATTTAACGGAATTAGGATACAGGAGTAAATCAGTAACAAAACGAGGCTTCTTTTAATCTCGCAGAGTACGGTAAACGGGTAGATGAAACAGTATTTTCCTGAAAACTCGATGATCTCGCCAAAGATCCCAGAGACAAGTAGATTTGGCATCATTACTAAAATTAGAACCGCTACAAAAACCCCAAAAATTATCTTCGAAATTATCTTGGATCTCTGGGCTACTCTGAAACCAAAAATTGCTAAAAAGACCATCCCGAGTGTATGTCCGAACAGAATAGAGAAGATAAGCCATAAAAAGTAAACAACCGTGCTCAGAATCTCTCTGAAGGCCATTAAAACTGTCGAAGGAACTGCAATTCCTAAAACTGCAAGGGAATCTATGAGGAAAAGTACAGAGATGTGCTTTTCCAATCCTCGAATTGGCATAGCTCTCAGGGGTTCAAAAACCCCGGCGGAAGTTGTCTGCTGAAGGCTTACCGTTGTCATGAAGATCGAGGAAAGAAAAAGGAAGGTGGCGATTGATAGCTTTAGAGATGCTTCCTCGGGATAATACAGAGCCATAAGAATTCCTAGAAAAAGAAAGACAGAAAATAGCATGATAAAGCTATTTTTCACGTTAAATTTCCTTATTCTTCTTAGCAAAGCCTCTTCAGATATCCCAGGGTTTCTCTTCATCATCTGAAAATGCGCTTCTTTGTAAAGTGCAGAGACTAGACTCGGGATTAAATCAATGCGGAAAGGATTTCGGATATGTCCTCACCCCTCGTAAGCTTCAGGAAGACGTCTTCAAGATCTTTAACCTTTGAAAAGTCCTTCAGATCTCCTACTTTTCCCTCAGCTACGATTTTACCCTCATAAATGACCCCCACACGATCGCAGAGCCTTTCAGCAAATGGCATGATGTGAGTCGAAAAAAGAATGCTTTTTCCTTCTTTGCGAAATCTGAACAGCAGTTCTCTCAATATCTTTGCTGATCTGACATCAAGCCCGTTCATAACTTCGTCAAGAACCAAAACACTGGGGTTATGGAGAAGAGCAGAGATAATTGCAACCTTTTGTCTGTTCCCGAAACTGAGTGTTGCTATTAGAGAGTCCAAGTAGTCCTCGATTTCGAAAGCCTTTGCAAAGTTTGCAACCTTTTCTTCCAGTTCTTCTTTATTCAGTCCCCTGACTTTGCCCACAAGGTTAAGAAGCTCTGAAACTGTCAGGCTTTCATACAGGATCGGAGTTTCTGGCACGTAGCCGACGATCTGCTTAACCCTTATGGGGTCTGATTCAACGTCGATCCCCTCAACGAAAACCTTACCCGCGGAGGGTTTGGTAATTCCAGCCACTATCTTCATGAGCGTCGTCTTTCCACTACCGTTTGGTCCAAGGATACCGTATATCTCGCCTTGAACCCTAAGACTTATCCCCTTGAGAACTTCGTTGGTACCAAAGCTCTTTTTAACGTTTACAAGCTCTATCACACTTGAAAGATTCTTCTTTGTTATGAAAAATCTTTCTTTAACTTACGTTTTTGCTAGTCCCTTCTGAAATGGATGGGAAAGATGGAACGTGGACAGAGACTACGATGCTTCTTTGAACATACT
>CAYSRI010000080.1:0-3599 GCA_964433405.1 uncultured archaeon
TGACTACCCCTAGGATCTTCCCATCTTCTTCAACGAGGATAGCATGCGCTCTGTCCTTTCCCAGCTTCTCAATGATCGGGAAAAGCTTTGAAATCGCTTCTTCAGCATTTATAACGTAGTAGTCTTCTCTGATCAGTTCCCTTAATTCCTCCATATCCATCACCTATACTTTTCCGACATCGATGGCTAAATAGCTTTCGAGAGTGAACTACTCCTCGCTCACGTAAGGGACTTCTCGAGGTTTTCGGTTATAAAAACAAAAACGAACAAATTCGATGTATGAAAAATCAGCTGCATATCTAATAAAAATAATTTATGGAGGTTTCACATCCTTAAGTTTTTCGCTTGCGGGTACTCCAGCCACTCCCCAGTCTTCTTTTGGAATCTCCTGAATTATAACTTCTACAGCCTGTTCTGGAATCCCCAAGTCAGTAAAAGTTTTAGTAATCCCTGCGATCACCTTTCTTTTTGCTTCTGCAGAAATCCCCTTCCAGACAAAAACGTGCACAACTGGCATAGAACTATTTTCTTCAAAAAAATTTAAGGTTTTCTAGTCGACCTCCGTCCGGCTGAAAAAGAAACTCGCTGCGAAAAGGATCACAATTGTGCTTCCTGTCAGAACTGCCAAGTCAATTAAAGGATCAATCTCAGAAAAGCCGAGAATCGCATACCTCATTGCATCGACGCCATATGTCAAGGGATTGAGCTTTGAAATTCTCGCTACCGGTTCTGGAAACTCCGAAATTGGAAAGAGAGTTCCAGATATTAGGAATATCGGGAAAACGAAAAAGTTAATCAATATCTGGAACCCGTGAACATCGCGCATGAATACTAAGAAGAGTATTCCAAGCCCAGTGAACGCCACTGCTATAAGGAACATTGAAAGGATTACGGCAGGAATTGCGGATATTGGAAATCTGAATCCAATTAGAAGGCTCAGAATAAGTAGAAACAGACCCTGAAGTAGGGCAGTCGTGGCACCGCCGAGTGTTCTTCCGACTGCAATTGTAGCCCTGCTCACGGGAGAAACTATGATCTCTCTGAGAAATCCAAACTGCCTGTCCCAGACAACTGAAACCCCTGAGAATGTACCCGAAAAAAGGAGAACCATCGCAACAATTCCGGGCACTACAAAGTCACCGTAGCTAATACCTGAGGGCAATGAGGGAATGAGAGCCCTCCTGAAGCCAATTGAAAGAAATATTAGGAAAAAGACGGGCATACCAAGAGATCCGATGACCCTGCTCTTAATTCTGAAGAACTTTTTCACGTCTCTGAGCCAGAGAACATAAATACCTTGGATTTCGCTCATATCTCCCCACCTGTTAGCTTAACGTATATATCTTCCAAAGAAGCTTTTTTAACGCCAACTTCCTCAATGGTTACTCCTTCTGTTCTTGCGATTTCAAATAGTTTTGGAAGGAAGTACTCAGCGTTTTTTACGAAAATTTCAAGCTTTCCGTTGTTTTCCAAAACGCTGTAATCTCTTAAGGCACTTTTAAGTTTGAGCGCATTTTCGGCCTTGATCGTCACTCTCTCCCCCTCTAACTGTCTCACAAGCCTATCTGGTGAATCCATTGCAATTATTCTGCCCCTTTGCATGATTGCGACTCGATCACAGAGTTTTTCCGCTTCTTCAATATAATGCGTTGTAATCATGATCGTAGTCCTGTCCTTAAACTCTTTCAAATACTTCCAGATCCTCCTTCTGGTTCTTGCATCCAGACCAAGAGTTGGCTCATCCAGGAAAAGGACCTTTGGAAAGTGGAGCAGCCCACGAGCAATTTCAAGTCTTCTCTTCATTCCACCACTGAAGTTTTTAACAAGCTGATCTGCATTCTCTGACAGTTCTACGAGTGAGAGTACTTCATCTATCCTTCTTCTTCTCTCTTCCTTGGTTAACCCATAAAGTCTAGCATGAAATTCAAGGTTCTCTCTTGCAGTAAAGTCCAGCTCAAGTGTCGTATCCTGAAAAACAACCCCTATACTCTTTCTAACCAAACTAGGCTTTTTAATGACATCATTTCCCGCAACAAAAGCTTCACCAGAACTCGGCTTTAACAGTGTAACGAGAATTTTGATTATAGTGGTCTTTCCCGCACCATTTGGCCCAAGCAAACCGAAGATTTCACCATCTTCAACTTCAAAACTCACACCATCAACGGCTCTAAGTTCTCCGAACTCCTTTACCAAACCCCTCACGATGATTGGCTTCATTTGACTGCATTTCTACGCGGAGATTAATAAAAACTTATGGACTTCACATGCACATGACTTTTCCAATTCTATTTTATACCTTTATTGTAGATTAGGAGTATGGCAGAAATTGAAATAGAGAATGTGAACTACCCCTCGCTCACACTTTTTAGCTAATCACCCTGGGGTAGAGTTTCTCTCCTCACGGGTAGTCATGACTCGCAGCTCCACATCCAAGATGTTCAGGGAAGCATTGTAGTCTCTGTCCATAATCCCAAAAAACTCCGTAGGAAAACTATATAAAATTTTAATCCTGCTCATCTTCCCTGCTTTATCCCATTTCGGAATGGACTCAGTAGCAACAAATTATTAAAGAATTAAAGAAAGGAGCCAACTTATAAATATAAATATAAAAAATATATATACATACCTCCCTGCTTTTTCTGAAAGTTTTTCGATTTCATCCTTTAAGCTACCCAGGACTCTGGCTCTTACCAATGATTCAGAGTATCTGAAATCAACCGATTCAAATTCGGCTTTTTTACATGATTCTAATAACTGCTCTAGTAGCTCCTTATCTTTCGCACTTCCGCCAGCTGGTATATAAGCTTCCTTTACCCTTATTCCCGTTTTTGAGTGGTTATCGGTTGAACAAACAATTGCTCTGTAACCCAATTCACCAAATCTCCGTTCCACTATCTGTCTGAACTGCAGATCGACGTTGTTTGAGTCAAAAACAACGATTGCATATTTAAAAGAGCCGTAATCAAGAAGAACTGCAGAGACGTATCTCGAAATACTCTCAGTCTCTCCACTTATTTTTATAAAGGCTCCTTTTACATTATCTGAAGGTTCTAAATGCATGATTTCAGCTTTTCTGACTAGCTGTTCTATTTCCCTAACTTCTTCTGCTTCCAAATCGCCGAAGAAGTTTGCATTGTGGCAGTCCACGACGAAGTTTTCTGACTCTAAAACAAAGTCATCAATTCTTTCCTTTCCACTGACAAATATCAGTCTTTTTTTGTCAAATGGTAGGCAATAAACCCTGAAATTCTTGCTTTCAAGTTCAAATGGTCTCATCGGTTTAAGATCGATGCCATTACAGCTTAGTGCTTTGCGGATGCGCACAATATCCTCCTCTGAGACTGGGTCTCTCCCGTGAAAGGTTGGCGAATGGATATATACTGTATTCGGGAGATCAAAGAAATTCACAAGTTTGGCCCCTCCTACATTCCTAAATGGACCAGGATGAAAGTCGGTGGAGACCAGCTTGAAATCGTTCATTCTGATGCATTTTACCATCCCCTCAAATTCTTCTGAGTTTCTTAGAAGAATTTCTTCTGCGTACTTTGCCACTCCTGTGAGCCAATATTTAACGAAGCTTTCTGCAAACTCTCTCATTG
>CAYSRI010000080.1:3609-6414 GCA_964433405.1 uncultured archaeon
ATTGATACTATCGAACCCGGTTCGATGATTAGATACGGAATGGACGAAACAACTGCTGCGGGAATGAAACCTCTCTCTGAGCAGAAGTGCATCACTGCAAGGAAAAGAAAGAATGAACCGGAAAAATTTCCCGAAATAAGGAAGGAAGATAGGCCCAGCGTTGTGGTTAGCAGCGAAAGGAACAGAACTCTTCGAGGAGTGAATCTCAGCTTCAGGAGTCTTATGGAAAAAACAATTGTTAAAGTGATGAGAACAAGAAAAATTAAGGCTGAAAAGCTGTAAAATACAAAAATTAGGGCTAGTATTGAGTAGATAACTGCCAGATATCTTTCACTTGGCAGAGTGAACAGCTTTTTGCTTAATTCTACAACACTCATAAGAACCTTTTGAGCTGCTCCCAGATTCCGTCGATTTTCTTTTTAACCTCTGGAGACATCTCAACAACCTCCGGCCACTCTCTCTCGTAGCCCTCTTCTTTTAATTTCTTTGTTGCATCGATTCCGAGTTTTCCGGCGAGTGAAGGTAGATAAGCTGAATGATCCAGAGCATCCGTTGGGGACGGGGGAATAAGGACTATATCCCTAGCCGGATCAAATCTCGTAGTCACGGCCCAGACCACTTCATTTAAGTTGTGTACATTTACGTCGCTGTCAACCACGATCACTATTTTTGTCAGAGAAAGCATTCCAGTTCCCCAGAGTGAGAACATAACTTTTTTGGCCTGCCCAGGATATCTCTTGCGAATAGAAACAATTGCGAGATTGTGGAATCCTGCCTCACTCGGAAGATTTAGATCAACAATTTCGGGATTCAATAGCTGTATTATCGGCAAGAAAATCCTTTCTGTTGCCTTTCCAAGCCACATATCCTCCATTGGCGGTTTTCCTACTACAGTTGCGTGGTATATGGGGTCTTCTCTGTGCGCGATGTTGGTGATATGGAACACTGGGTATGGTTCAGGAGGGGTGTAGTAACCGGTGTGATCACCAAAAGGCCCCTCCATACGTAGTTCATCTGTTCTAACATAGCCCTCGAGAACTATCTCCGCAGTTGCAGGAACTTGCAAATCCACAGTTTCGCAGTCAACCAGCTCTACCCGTTTTTTCTTTAGAAATCCCGCAAAAGCGAACTCACTTATACCTTCAGGCAGAGGAGCCGTGGCCGAATAGAGAACTGCAGGATCAACTCCTATCGCAACTGCAACCTCTATTCGATCTTTTCCGAGTTCTCTCCATTTTCTGAAATGCTCAGCACCATGTTTGTGTATCTGCCAGTGCATGCCTGTGGTTCTTCCATCAAAAACCTGCATTCTGTAAACCCCTGCATTTAGTTCACCACTTTGCGGATCCTTAGTTATAACAACCGGTAGGGTTATGAACCTTCCTGCATCTTTTGGCCAGCACTTTAGAATCGGGAATTTATCGAGGCTTTCAGCTCTTTTTTCGAAGCACGGCGCTTCGCTGACCTTTTTTGGTGCAACTGCCATCAGATCCTTTAAGGAATCAAAACTCTTTATCGCATCAAATATTGAAGAGGGGCGAGTCTTCAAAATTGAAAAAATCCTATTTCTAATCTCGTCAAAATCTTTCATTTCCAGAGCCATTAGCATTCTTTTCTTCGTTCCAAAGGCGTTTATAAAAACGGGTATAGAATAACCCTTTGGCTTTTCGAAAAGCAAGGCCTTCCCACCGCTTTTAACAACTCTGTCTGTAATTTCTGTAATTTCGAGCTCAGGACTCACTTCAAATTCCACCCTCGCAAGTTCACCTGCACTTTCGAGTTTTTCTATAAATTCTCTTAGATCCCTGTAGGGCATGCTATATGTATGTGGTATTTAAAAATATACTCCCACGTCTCTCTGAACACAAGGCAAACTTCTTAATCTCTCGGCTGATTTCCAACCATGGAAAACGTAGAGGTTCTACTCGAAGCCCTTCCGTTTATAAGGGAATTTTACGGAAAAACCATGGTGATCAAAATTGGAGGCCATGCAATGGTGAACGACGAAATTCTCGAAGAAACTGTAAAGGATATACTTCTCTTGTATTTCGTGGGTATTAAGCCTGTAGTAGTTCATGGAGGTGGTCCTGAGATTTCTGAGAAAATGGAAAAGCTAGGACTGAAGCCAAAATTTGTTGAAGGGCTTAGAGTTACCGATAAAGAGACAATAGAAGTTGTTGAAATGGTTTTGGATGGAAAGATAAATTCCAAGATTGTTTCGATGTTCATAAAGAATGGTGGAAAAGCCGTTGGACTCAGCGGGAAAGACGGTTTACTTATCGTTGCTGAAAAGAAAGTTATGAAGCTAAAGAAGGGCAGCGAAGAGGAGGTTGTTGATCTCGGATTTGTTGGCGAGACCAAGCTCGTAAATCCTGAAATTTTAAGGATCCTGCTGGACAACGGATTCATTCCTGTTGTTTCTCCAGTTTCTGCAGATCTAGAGGGCAACGTTTACAATCTAAATGCAGACAACGTTGCAGGAGATATTGCAGGTGCCTTAAAGGCCAAGAAACTGATAATGCTAACGGATGTTCCAGGAATACTGAGGGATGTCAACGATAAAAGCTCTCTGATATCAAGAATAAAGCTATCCGAGCTTGAAAAGCTCCTTGAAAAGGGGGTTCTAAAGGGCGGAATGCTTCCAAAAGTTGACGCTATAGCTAAAGCTCTGAAAGGAGGCGTTGAAAAAGTTCACGTAATTGACGGGTCTAGAAAGCATGCAATACTCCTAGAACTATTCACCAAGGAGGGTGTTGGAACCTTGGTGGAACTATGAAAATTGGATCTCAGCCAGATGTAAGGCAT
>CAYSRI010000080.1:6424-6798 GCA_964433405.1 uncultured archaeon
TGGTACCTGTCAAGAATTTGACAGACCGGGTGGCAAAAGATTGACTAGGTCCAAGGTTGTGACAAAGAGACTGTCGGAGAAGATGCTTTCAAGCCTTGTTTTCCATGAACAGCGGATTTGAGCACATTGAAATTTTGATGGATCATCCCCTTTTTTCTCCCGATGTAATGGGCTATAATGAGCTTATTGAACTGAAATGGAGTTATGATGTAGATCTTTTGATTCATTCCCCAACAACCACAATGAACTTCATTTCAACGAGCGAAGTTATGAGAAAAGCCAGCTATGCTGAAATGCGGAGAGTGCTTAGTATCGCAGAGAGAGCAGGTGCAGAGGTGGTTACATTTCACATAGGCTGGAATCCGGGTTTCATC
>CAYSRI010000081.1:0-6777 GCA_964433405.1 uncultured archaeon
GTGGTGCAGGAAGATGAACCATTCGAAGGAGAAAAACAACAAACAGAAATTAACAGAGCCATGAGAGGCTCTGGAGATCTGAAAAACCCTGAGATACTGGAACAAGAAATAAAAACCGAAAAAACGATCAAAAACCCAGAAGATCTGTTAAGTTCTGCCTACACCTATGCAAAATCCATGGGCACAGAACCGCTCGGAATTGAGAGAAGAGTCCGGCTCTTCATGCGACCGATAATAAACTGGAGAGCAGTTCTCAAGGAATTCCTCGCAGAACAGATCCCATACAACTACACCTTTCTAGAGCCGGATGAAGACAGCCCTCCAAACATACTGCTTCCCGGTATAGAGCAGGGTGAACACGTTGAAGGGATCATTGCTGTAGATACCTCTGCATCCATCTCTGACGAGGAGCTCTCAACCTTTCTGAGCGAAGTTCATGGGATAGCGTCAAACTTCGCATCTATAGATCTGACTGTTGTCTTCTGCGATTGCGAGATTCAGGGGATCGTAAAGCTAAAGAACCCCAAAGATGTAAAACGCATGGTGCCAGTAGGTTTAGGCGGAACGGACTTCAGACCTGTGTTTGAATATGCTGAAAAGAAAAAGTCGAGGTTCGTGGTATATCTGACTGACGGATATGGTGAATTTCCTCAAAAAGCAAAAACAAAGACCCTCTGGATCGTTACCCCTGACGGCCTGCCTGAGGATGGTTTCCCGTTTGGAAGGGTGGTCAGACTTAAGCCTTCCTCTACGTGGGGGAGAATTTGAAAAATCTAACCCCGTGAGTCTATGCTCCCCTTCTGCGCCGAATGTCTAACTCCCGGATACATGGTGGATTTCACCGCAATTACTTCGAGCTATTTCCCACACGAAGCACTTCAAGATCTAAACAAAGCCTTCTACCATGAAAGAAATATCTACTGTCCCAACTGCCTCAGCAGCTCCATAGTGGAAGTGGGGACAGTTCGCCCGGATTATCCCTTCCCAGTCACCCTATTTAAAATCCCTCTTGACATCCGGCCGAAAACGACGAGGGAATTTACAGATCTCGTGAAAACATACCTTAACAGTGGCTATGTTCTCGTAAAGGGTTCAGAAGTGCTCGACGATCTCGCCAAAACACTGATACTCCTCAATATCGAAAATAGCTCTGACAGGCCTATAGAAGCAGATGAAAAAAAAGACGAGTTTTGGAGCCCAGAAAATGTTAAATATTTCGCCTTCTGCCCTACATGTCTTAAAGAGCCTGTCATTACTATTAAAGGAACGAAGAGAGTGAACTTTCTCAAAGAAACAACCAGCATCAAGATTCAGGATATCAAAGTAAGATGCCCTCTGTGTGACACAGAACCGGTATGCTTCAAAATTAGCCCAAAAGATGAGTATCATTTAAAATCCTTCGAAAAAACTGAATTATTGCTTGAATCTATCGAAGAGCCTCTTCAGGTAAAATTCCTGCCAATGGGCAATAGCTACTATTCGATTGCAGAGAGATATCCTCAAAGCCTTGACAAATCCGAGCTGAGCAAATCGATTAAACTCATCTTCAAGAAGAAAAACCAGTCCACAACAAAAAAACACCTGTCCCCCTGTGAGGTGATGAAAAAATGAATAGGAATCAGCCAATAGTTGTTGCAGTTGATCTGGATGGAGTAATTGCGGATTATAACGGTTGGAAAGGAGAGGACCACTTTGGGGAGCCAATAACAGGAGCAAGGGAGGCTCTGGCAGAGCTAAGAAGCAGAGGCATCAAAATAATGATCTATACATGCAGACAGAACCTTGCAAAAGTGAGAGAATACCTTGAAAAGAACCAGATACCGTATGACTTTATAAACGAGAATCCGTATTCTCCACCAGACATACATCCCAGTAAGATATATGCCGATATATACGTCGATGACAGGGCCATAAGTTTCACGAACTGGCCTGAAACTCTAGAACAGCTAAAGATCAGAATCGGTTTAGAGAAAAGAGCCGAAAATTGCCAGAAAGAGGTCTGCATGTGCAGATGTAAGAGGTGATCTAATGGCGGGGTTCACTGTTGATGCTGCCACTCTCAAGTATTTTCTAAAGGCGATTAGACCTGTAGCAAATGAGGTAAGACTCCACGCGACTCCAGAAGGGTTGATGGCTACAGCAGCAGACCCGAGCAATGTATGTATGGTAACTGCAACAATAAAGAAAGAAGTACTTCAGAACTATCATGCCGGAGGGGTCTACGGGATCGACGTGGATAGAATGTTATCCTTCATCAGAGAAGCAAGTAACAACTTCGTAGAGATCACAATCGACAACAGGATCGAAATGAAAACAGGGATCATGTCCTTCACTACCAACGCACTAGATCCCGCAACAATAAAAAAGGAACCAAAACTTCCCGAAGATGTGCTAAAAAGATTCAACGTGCACTCAACGGTAGACTCAAACGAACTCACCAAAGCAATAAAGATCGCAAATAGTATAGATGAAGAGATAAAGATTGGTAGAAACCAGACACTGTTCGTAAGGGCCGAGAGCGAGATCGAGAAAATAGAGATACTCCTCCCTGAAAAAGAGGGATCTGGAGAAGGGCTTCAAACTACAGTTCCTCTTTTCTACTTGAGTTCTTCCTTGAAGGAACCGTAACCATCGACCTTGCAGAGAACTTCCTGATGAGACTCTCATGCAGCTCAAAAGGCGTAGAATGGAGCTATGTCATAGCTCCAAGAGTCAAATTCTAACTTTTTTGAGGGGGAGCATGGAAAAGAAAGTGGTGTCGATCTGCGGACCAGACCTGATCAGTGCCTATGAAAAACAAATTCTGGAGGAATTATACGAGAATTCTCGCAAGAAAGAGAGGATTGTTTACACGATAGGCTATGAAGGCAAAAGCCTCGAAGACCTGATAAATATTCTAACAGAAAAAGGTGTAAAGTTTCTCCTCGACGTGAGAGAACAGCCAAAGAGCAGGAGAAAGGAATTTTCGAGAGACAATATTAAAAAAGCACTGAAAAAAGCAGGAATTGAATACGTGTCCTTCAAAGAACTGGGGACACCCAAGGAGATTAGAAAGAAATTGAAAGAGAACTCCATAAGTTTCGAAAAGTTTGCTGAAGAATACAGAAATCACTTAGCCAAGAATGAGAACTTTCTCCTCCTACTTAAGATTCTCGCATCCGAGAAAACATCGGTGCTAATGTGCTATGAAGCGGACTGGAAAAAATGTCACAGAGCGATCCTGACGGAATTTCTTGAAAAAGACGGATTTAAGGTCATCCATCTCTGAAGACTTTTGCTCTTATCCATGGTATTCTTTCTAGTGGTATATACTTAAATTTTTCTATTTAGCTATATGTCTATCTGTATTTCTCTACTGCTCGCAATTTTGTAGTATCGCTGCTCTGGTAATCTATATATACTACTATACACAAGGTGTAACCATGAAAATTGCAATAGTAAATCAGAAGGGAGGAACTGGAAAAACCACCCTTGCATTCCACCTCTCCTACCTGCTAGCGGAGAAGTTCAGAACTCTTGCGGTTGATCTCGATCCACAAGCTGCCCTAACCCGAGCGAACAGACTGGATCCTGAAAGCCTCGAAATGGCTCTAGATGAGGTCTTTCAGTCCTACTCTAGGGGTAACAGAAACGTGAAAGCTGCCGACGTCGCTAGAAACGTGACTTTCGAGGGGGTAGAGTATCAGATACTCCCTTCCCGCCTGAGCCTAGATACTGCCAATGTTTTCCTCGTAAACATGATCGGACGCGAGAAAGTATTGAAAAAAGCGCTGAAAGATGTTGATGCAGATGTCGTAGTTATAGATTGTCAGCCGACCTTCAGCTTGCTCACGATAAACGCTCTTGTTGCTGCAGATGCAGTTCTAATACCAGTGGAACCTGCATATTTCAGCCTCTACGGTCTTCTATCTCTGCTCGACCTCATATCGATGATAAGAGACGATCAGAATCCAGATCTGGAAGTTCTCGGTATAGTGCCGAACAAGATTCCTGCAAGGTCGAGCATTGCGAATGAGCTCATTGAAAAACTGAAAAAACTACAGGGTTACAGGATTTTCACCCCGATTCCGACGACAAGCTACTTCGAAAGAGCTCTAAAAGAGAGGAAAAGGATAGACAGGTACACAGCAGAAACAGCAAAAAAGGCTTCAAAAGCTCTATACGATATAAGGGACGCGATAACCGAAAAAACCCAGGAGGTGTAAAACATGGGGATGGATCTCGACAGAGCTATAGAGGAGAAGATGAGTGGAAAAAGAAAGAGAGATGATAAGATCAAGGAGCTGATAGGAGAAAATAAAGATAGGAGTAGAAGAGAAAGGAACCTAAAAGCCTGCTTCGTCATCTCGCAGAAGACAAGTGACATTATCGAGGCCATGAGTCTGGCCGAGAGAAAGGAAAAGAGCGCGATCCTCAACGAGGCTGTTGAACAGCTCTTCAGAGAAAGGGTCAAAAGATACTCCCCAATAACCATTGAGTTTCTGAAGGAGAGGTATCCAGAGCTGTTCAAGGAATATGAATCAGAGAGGCACGGCCCTAACGCTTCCCCTAGAAACGATGATTAGACTGCGATCCCTAAGCTCCTCAATAGCCATTTCAAAGCTTTCCCTTTCAAGAGTTCTGCACTGCTCTTCCAGTTCTTTAAGAGGTATGAATTCATCCTCCCCTCCAAGATCTCTGATCACCTTGTAGATTATTCTAGCAGGAAGAGAGAGCCTATAGTATCTTCTTACTTTTCTCATAACTTCCAGATCATCCAGGCTGTCTTCTACAAGACTTCCTATCAGATCTATCGACTCTCTAACACTCCGCCTGTCCACCATGTCCAGAAACTCCATCCTGCCCATTGCCAAGGAAATCTTAGAAGCCCCACTGAAAACGTTCAGGCATTGCTCAACTTCTGGAGAAAGGAGGCTTTTAATACCTTCAAGTTTTTTAAGCAGGTATTCCAGAACCTCCGGGTTGAGCTCCGGGTCGTGGATCCACATTGTCACCAGCTGGCTTCTCAGCTCGTTTTCAGCGAAATTTGCCCCTCGAATGTCTTCTTCAAGGAGTCTTAGAGGGATGTCCAAAGGTACGATAGCCTGAAGAGTGTTCATGAAGCAGTGCAGATTATCTTCGCGAGCCCTCGATGGCGCTGATCTTGCGCCCCAAGTTGATCTGAAGGAGAGTTTTGGACACCTCTGAAGCCTGACCTCCTCCGGCAGCACAGAATATATTCTGCTGAAAATTCTCAACGTAGTGCTCTTCCCCAGCAGAGCCGCCTTAAAACCTCCCCCAACTCCTGCAGCAGGAGGACTTGAAAGGAGCAGCAGAGCAGTGGAGAGCCCCTCTGCACTTTCAAAACCATGTGGAAATATTGAACAGATGGCTGTCTCAAGGTCTGCCTTTATCAACTTCAGCGTATCTTTGTGAGGCTTGTGAACTGCATGGAACGGAATTTGCTCCCAAGAGGTCACTTCTTTCACTTTTACTTTCCTCAAGTTGTCGATCTGGCCAAAGGGGATCGAGATCTCGTTCTGAATCTCCACTTTGACAAGAGTTCCATCTTCTGGCAGTTGTGGGGTATCTCTGGATAGCACGAAAATCTCTCCCCTAGTTTGCTTCGCAAAAGGAGAGGGATCGAGACAGAAAACCCTTGGAGAGAGCTTTCTGACGAAACCGACGTTTTCGAGCTCAAAAATTATCTTCTTCTCGAAGGTGCTCAGGTTGATATAATGTCTTTTCTCTAACTCCTTCAGCTCTTCATATATTCTCCTGAGCTCTTCTTCATTGAATTGCTCCCTTAGGAGGGTCCTCATCTCAAATTAATTTTGATTTACATCTATATAATTTTTGACACCGAACTCTGGCCCTTTTTTCTTTTCATCTCTTCATCGTATACCCGCTCTACATCCAGAAGTTTCTCAAGGATTTTCCTGCCAATCTCTGTCAGATAGTACTCCTTTATATCTGCTTCCGATTCTTTCCTGAAACCGATCAGCCCGACTATAGTCAAATACCTAAGACGCCTATGCAGCGTGGTTTTAGGGATGCCTTCTTCAAGAAAATCCGAAAATCTCCTTTCTCCCTCCCCCAGCAACTTCAAAATCGTGACTGTAGCCCAATCCAAACGAACTTTTTTCCAGAATACAGACATGTTACTACACTAAGCTCCAAAATTTATTTTTATTTCCTCATCATCAGCAGTTCCAAGATAGAAAATCTTTTATACTACCTTCGCTACGTATAGCTAATGAGTAACTCCCCGAAGCAAACACTTGACTCACTGATTCTTGCGTTGAAGAGTATTGATAACTTAAAAACTCTCGACAAACTCGTAAAGGAACTCAAAAAGCAGGGAATAAAATTTCCAAAAGCCCTAGCAAATGCAATCGAATTTTACAGCAAGAAGAAGGAATGGAACACAAAAGAGCTTGCAGAATTTCTTGAAGCAAATCGGGAAATTTTCGAACCTGTTCATCGTTCCGGGCGCTTTTTGCCACCGTTCCATGTAGATTTCTCAGATGTTTCAGAGAAGCTGCAGGAGATGTATTTACTGATGGCAAGGAGGGCAGGGATAAAAAATCCGGGAGACTACATCCACGTTTCGGAACAGAAACGTGGAGTGTATGGATACACGAGTACAGTTGTGCTGCTTATCCCGATCAGCAGCAGAGAAGTCCAGCTCGTTGCCGCAACTGTCAGAAGTCGTAGATGGTATATTCCACCATCAAAGGCCCAGCAAAACTTAAAACAGCTCGTAAAGCAGATAAGAGGGGCAAAACAGTTGAAGCA
>CAYSRI010000082.1:0-6654 GCA_964433405.1 uncultured archaeon
AACCCCATATGAGGTCTATCTTCTGTCTAGCCATTGCCGAACTTGCAAGGTTAAAGTCGACTTTTGAAGGATTTTGGAAGGCTTTTAGGATCTCATCCTTTGTAATAGCGCTGAACCTCGCTCTGTCAACTTTTAAACCATCTCTCGAGATTATTTCCAGAGCCTCAACGCCAATTAGCTCTCCTTCTCTGTCATAGTCGGTTGCAATTGTCACTCTTTCAGCGTTTTTCGCAAGCTCCTTCAGCAAAGAAATTATTTCTTTTTCCTTCTCTTCCTTTACAAGTTCGGCATTTATTAGATCTAGGAGCCTAGTTTTGGTCCAGCTTTTAAACTTTCTTGGAAAATCCAGCTCTATGATGTGCCCCTTCAACCCGAGGACATAGGCATTGCAGGAGGGAGAATAATAATAGGATATTTTCCCCTTTTTCAGGGTTTTAACATCCTTGAAAAGTATCTTCGCGATTCTTTCCGCCGCATTCTGCTTTTCCGTAATGATGAGCCAGCTCATATTCTGAATTCGGATTTAAGATCTCTTCTCTTCCTTTCAATGAATTTCATAACCGTCGAATGCTGTGCTCCGTTTATGAGCATGTTTATGGCCTCTCTTGCGATCGTCACGTTTTCGAATTCGCCGATTATCGATACAAAATTGTCGTATATGCTCAGGTTCACGTTCAGCATGTCTTCGATCTGCTTTTTCATTATCCCCTCCTTTCCTATGATCCTTCCTAAAATCCTCTGGAGGGATTTCTCGGGAAGGATTTGTGAAAGATCGATCGATTCAAAGACCAGATCCTCGTTTTCGAGCAGTTTCATGCTTGTTTCGGCGCTGAAACCTCTTGCTATTGCAGTTATCACGTTTTTGGCTTTCATCAGGCTGAGGCTGTCTGGGCAGTCAAGTGTTACAATGTTTTTTGACACGTAAATCCTGCAGCCGCATTTTTCCTCGATCTTCCTCTTGTTTTCTCCTTCTTTGCCTAGGATTACTCCCACCCTCTCTTCTGGCACCTCGATCTCAAGCCTCATCGCTCTCACCTACGACCTCCTCGTATATCTGCCCTTCGTCTGCCTTTATTCCAAACTTGCGGAAAAATCTGACGAGGTTTCTGACATCTCTTTTTAGAAATTCCATTGCTTTGGGATGATCTATAAGCACGGCCTGACCCATGTCGATGATCACAGGTTTTTTTAGGAGCATTATATTGTATTCGCTCAGATCCGCATGCACGAGTTCGGCCTTTCTGTACAGCTTTTTTATGTTTTCCAGAATCTCGCTGAAAATCATCTCTACATCGAGTTCGGCCAGATTTTTTCCGATATCCACAAGCGTAGGTGCAGGAATTTCGCCCTCTCCGATGAATTCCATTAGCAGAACGTTCTTCATGTATGCATAGGGCCTGGGCACGCGAACTCCGGCTTCGTAAGCTCTTTCGAGGTTTCTGAACTCCTTCTCAGTCCAAAGGTAGATTTTATCCCTTGGCGATACCCTGTAATCGAACCTTCTGTCGCCGAAGATGTACTCGTCCATCTTGTCAAAGGAGCTAGTCTCAATTCTATAGATCTTAACAGCCATCGGAACCGCTTTTCCTTCGTAAATTCCGTCTGCATAGAAAACGTTGGCCTCCTTTCCCGTACTGATAACGCCCCCCATTGCTTTTATGTATTTCGTTGATAGCTTGTAAAGAGTCTTGAGTGTTCTGAGATCAAGAACTTCAGCGTAGATTTTCCTGTCTTCCTCCCCGATCTCCTTTATCCTCAGTTTATCCAGAAGTCTGTCAAACTTCTCGATAGAGTAATTAAGGTGGGGTTTTTAAAAACTTACTCCTTCCACCCTCCTCTCCTCTCAAAGAAGACGAGGAACAGTGAAGCGGAGATCAGTAGAATTGCCGCGAGTGCCAAAGGAGAAATGGAGTAGTCAATGAATTTGAATTTCACATAGTAGCTTCCGTTTCCTTCAAGCAAGGGTATTCTTTCCCCTTCAAAAATCTGTTCCTTATAAGTCAAATTTCTGTATTCCAAAACCTCAGCGTCTGGGATTATAATGACCCTCACGTTGCTAAGGTTTCGAATCATTTCGTCCGATGTTAGAGTGTAGGCGATTCTTATGATTCCCGATTCGTTTTCGGGAACTAGTAAGGATTTGAATGTGATCGAATCATTTGAAAATTCGATGCTAAGGTAGTCGAGGCTCTTTGTTATTACCTGGAAATTCGTGAACGCGGGCATTGGAATTGCTAGATCGCCCTCGAAGTTCAGATTTCCCTTGTTCGTAACAACGATCACCTCGTCAACGCTCCCGTTCCGCAAAACACCGGCATGCAACATCAGGGTAAGGAATTCGGTGGAGTTTGTGAAACCCAGATTGAATTCCACCGTCTGGTTTTCCTCTACCTGCAGTTTTTT
The DNA here is from genome assembly GCA_964433405.1 of uncultured archaeon. Taxonomy (GTDB): domain Archaea; phylum Halobacteriota; class Archaeoglobi; order Archaeoglobales; family Archaeoglobaceae; genus WYZ-LMO2. The sequence continues at coordinate 2,404 of CAYSRI010000082.1, forward strand.
AATGAACGTTTTGTTCAGGGCATTCAACTCGAGCGTGTAATTTCCAGCTTCCAAGGAGATTCTGTCTCCAGAAAGAACCAAACCGCTGAAAACGGTTTCTGTTTCATTATAAACTGTAAGCATCGCGGCTGAGTCGTAATTTTTCAGCAATACAGTAATTTCGTATCCCTGAACGGGAATCAAAATAATTAGAAGCAGACTAAGCCCTTTTAATTGCATTCCACTCGACCTCCCTTTTTCTAATGTAATCAAGAAAGGCAGATATTGCAGAAGCCTGCAGGACAAAAGTATATACTATAAGACCTAGGAATACCTTCAGCTTGGAGACCCTTCGATAGTAGGCCAAAATGAGCGGGATTGAAAGTGGTATGAGCGGAAGCATTATTATAGGCATGTAAGTTACTGTAAGCGCCATATACCATGAAATTCTAAAGCTTCTTTCAGCTTTCTTAATATCCCTTCTATATTTCCAGAGTTGCAGCCCGCCGAAATACCACCTTTTACGCTGGCTGTAAAAATCCCTCCAGCTGATAGGAGCCTGCTCTAAAATTTTTCCTTCAACAAGAAGCGCCTTGAGCCCAATTGCATGCATCCTAGTTGCAAAATCTGCGTCTTCGGCCATGGCATCTTCATTAAGTCCTTTACAAAGAATATCGTATCTCAGTACCCCTATCATTCCGTTGAACTGTTTAAATGCGCTTTTTGAAAGCAAGAAGTTTATAAGCCTATATTCCGCTTCAACAGTCTCAGAGACGAGGTTTCTGGCATTGTAAATGTAGCGTCTTGCAGATGCTATGTATGCTTTTGGATTCGCCAAAAGGGCAGAAATGCAGGCATTTACTGTTTTTTCGTCAGTTCTGGTATCGACATCCATTATAAGAACGAATTCGGGCCTGAATTCACTGAGGTACTTAACGGCATCGTTAATGGCCCCCGCTCTTTTTCCCCTCCTACTCGTTCTTGCAACTACTTCAACACCCATTTTTCTTGCCAGTTCGACCCTTTCATCGTTCTCGGCATTTTTATCAATTACATAAACGATTTTCTCCGCTTTCAGTCTTTTTACATGCTTTATGCTTTCCTCCACTACGCTCAGATCTTCGAATGGGGAAACCGGAACGACGACTGCGAGGGTCATTCGAGCATCTTGGCAATGAGCTTTGCAGTCTCTTCAGGATCCGCTCTTCCACGGGTCTTTTTCATAACCTGCCCCACAAGAAAGTTCAAAGCCTGTTTCTTCCCTCCAAGGTAATCCTGAACGGCTTTGGGATTCTCCTGAATGGCCTCTCTACAGAATTTTTCGATTTCAGTCTTTGGAATTGCAAACAGCCCTTTCTCGGCAATGATTTGCTCTATATCCCCTCCTTTGTCGAGTTTAGCCCTTATAACTTCAACAACGCCTTTTTCGGTGATTCTTTCCTCTGCAAACAATTTCAGCAGTTTTGCAAATTCCTCAGGCCTGAATCTTTCAAAACACTCGTAAAAGCTCCAGTCCCTGTAGTTTAGCTCCCCTCTCAGGATGTCAACAACCCAAGTTACCGCCAGCTTCGGATCGATAATTTTTGCTACTTTCTCGAAGAAATCGGTCATTTTAAGGTCGAGAATCAGAACTTTCGCATAGTGGTCGGAAATGCCGTACTCCCTCTTCAGCCTCTCCCTCTTTTCTTCAGGCATTTCTGGTAAAGTTCCCTCGACCTCTCTCAAAAGTTCCTCGGTGAAGACAACTGGTAGATCGGGCTCCGGGAAGTATCTGTAGTCCTGTTCCTCCTCCTTACTGCGAAGCGACACCGTTATCTCTTGGCTTTCGTCAAAGTGTCTCGTCTCTCTTGCAACCGGTTTTCCGCGCTTTAGAAGGTTTTTCTGCCTGAGAATCTCATAGTTCAGCGCCTTTTCAACCCCTTTGAATGACGAAATGTTCTTCACCTCAACCCTGCTCCCACCGGCGATCGAAATGTTTGCGTCAACCCTCATTGCCCCCTCGAGTTCTCCGTTGAAAACATCGAGATACTCCAGTATCATTCTGAGCTTGTTCAGGAATATCCTCGCTTCTTTAGGCGAGCTGATCACAGGTTCAGTGACAATTTCGAGCAGTGGCATTCCGCTTCGGTTGTAGTCGATTAAAGAGTAACTGGCAGTCGTAATTGAACCCCTGTAGCTGAGCTTTCCGGGATCCTCTTCTAGATGGATTCGTCTGAGCTGGATCCTCTTTTCGCCGCTATCTGACTCAATTGAAACGTATCCTCCGAGGGCCAGCGGGCGGTCGTACTGGCTGATCTGAAAATTTTTGGGCAGGTCAGGGTAGAAGTAATTCTTTCTGTCGAATACCGTCATCGGTTGAACTTTAGAATTCAGAGCTAAAGCCACCTTAATCGCTGCCTTTACTGCTTCTCTGTTTATCACCGGCATGGCTCCTGGCATCCCAAGGCATACAGGGCATACGTGAGTGTTCGGGGGGCTTTTGTGGTAGTTTGTGGGACATGAGCAGAAGAGCTTACTCTTGAGTTTGTTCAGCTGGGCATGAACTTCAAGTCCAATTACAACATCCATGGTTAAAGGAAAGCAGATGGTATAAAAAATTCACCCGTCATCTTTAGATTTTTGATCTCCTCAGCGAAAGCGAATTAGTGACGACGCTGAAGCGACTCAAAACCATCGCTCCAGCCGACCACTCTGGACGGAAAGGAATGTTGAAGAGTGTAAAAGAGGGCCCAATCACGAATGGAATCTTACTATTTTTATGGGATCATCTCCTAGCAGAATTAAGCTTCCACTCTCTATCGCTATGTCTTATGCGTTCCCAATTGCAATTCCAACGAGGCTTGGGCAAGAGCAGTGGCGTCGTTGATGCCATCTCCTACAAAAATAACGATTTCTCCTTGCTACTTGCCTTCAAGGCTGAAAGAGCTGGAAGGCAAGTAGTGAGAGTTAAGCCGAGAAACACATCCAGAAGATGTGCAAATTGTGGTTATGTTGTTAAAAATCTGACATTAAAGGTTAGATGGTTTCTCTGTTCCAAATGTGGATGGGAAGCTGACAGAGATTACAACGGTTCCCTCAACATCTTCGATGTGGAGCTGGGACAGCCCCGAAGGCTCGTGGGGAGGGAACCTCTACCCCTCGTGATTCCTTACAGAAAGGTAATCGAAGGGAAAGTTCTTTCAATGAAGCGAGAAGCCCTTGCGTAAGCTAGGGGTAGTTCACATTATTTTAATCAGCGCGTAATTTTTCTGTGCGACTTCGGGATCTGTTTGTGGAAAAGCTCAGAAACTTGGGAGTAGAGAGAATAGGAGCAAAAATAAGGATTCCGCGTTCAAAAGACATCATAAGAGCCCTGGCCCTTGAAGTTGCAAATGGAAGGGCTGAAGTTTTTAAAGGAGATGGGGGAATGAACTTTTCGTTCGATCTTGAAGGAAAATATCTGCCCGAACCGCCTCAGGCATACGTGGGAAGAGAAGGGGAACATCTTTTCGGAAAAGAAGATTTAATTGAGGGCAGAAGTTTCCCATTCATCGCAGTTGACTGCAGGTTTTACGATCTCCACTCCGAGAAGGAGAAGAAAAAGCTTCAACTGCAAGTTACCAAAACGCTCGGCACGGTCAGGGAATTTATGTGGGATGAGAGGTTCGTTGTTGCGGGAAGAGATTTTGGAGTTGGAGTTTACTGCGAAAAGCTTGAGGAATTTTTGCTTGAGAGAAAAATAACTGAAGTCGTGCTACTTGATCCGGGTGGTGAGGAACTTTTCACGGACAAGGAGGCAGAATGCTACGTCATCGGCGGTATTGTGGATAAAGGAGAAAACAAGAATTTGACGCATCTAATTGGCGATGAACTGGAAAAAGCAGGAATCAGGTGTAAAAGGCAGAGAATCGAGCTTAGAGGAGACATCATCGGAGTTCCTGATAGAATAAACCACATCGCAGAAATTGTGCTTCGAACGGTTATCGATGGCTGTGATGTCGAAGCAGCGATCAGGGCGGTTCAGCCGGTGGTTGTGGCGAAGTGGAGGCTTAGAAAGGAGCTTCCAAAGAGGGCCGTTCGCCTTCGATTAGGAGAAAAGACCGTCCGGGTTCTTCCAAAGAGTGTTTTCAAAGAATTCGACTGGCTCAACGTTCGCATATCAGATTTCTACGATGTTTGCAGAGAGGAGAAATTGTATCTAGTTTCGGACGAAGTTATGGAGAGAATAAAAAAGCTCAGATGGGATGAAAAAAGGAAATATTACGTACTGGACTGAGCCAAGAAGCTTTCCGC
>CAYSRI010000083.1:0-562 GCA_964433405.1 uncultured archaeon
TTGAAGTCATCATAGTTAATAAACTTTACGCTAAATAGAAGCAGTTTCAGAACCCACAATTTTCACTCTGCGGATATTCTATTCCCGTGCTGGAGCTGTAACCTTTGGCGAACCGAATTTTTTCTGGAATTTTTATGTACTTTGAAGCCTCCAGAACCGAGGGCTTCCGAATCTGGGCGAGCTCGGCTACAAAGTATTTTCCGCAGAAACTTTCGTAAAGTGTTTTACCGAATTCCTCGGCCTCCAGCTGTATGAAAGAAGCTCTGCATCTAGTTGCTGTGCTCCAGTTTCCCGTCACCGAACATAAAGTCCCGGTTGTGTTCTGCCTCGTGGTGTTTTCAAAGAGAACACCTAGAGCGTAGATTGTGCTTTCATTGCCCTTCTTCTTGATAATCGCCTCAAATTCTGTGTAATTCAGCGAATCGTCTCTTTCAATGCTTAGAGGTATCTGTACGAGGTAGAAGTACTGAAGGAGTTCTTTTGCTGCCTTCTCGTCCAGTTTACCGAAGTATTTATCCCAGGAATTCTCCCTAGACGCCTTTTCTAGGACTGCACGTACCTT
>CAYSRI010000083.1:572-6640 GCA_964433405.1 uncultured archaeon
AGCTCTGAGCATGAACTCCTCCGCAGCGTTGCTGTGGCAATTGTATTGCTTTTTGGCATGCTCTGGAACGTTGATACCGCTGAAATTGCTGAACTCTGCCGCTGGAAAGCAGGGACCATCGCGATCGCAGTAGGGCGGGCGGTAGTAATAGCTGAAATGCCCTGCAAAACATTCTCTCTCCAAGGACATCGATGGTATTGAGACTTGGTCTGAAAGGTAAAGACTGCATGAAATCTCCGTCGCACAGCTAGAGCACCGGAATATCGGAATAAAAGTTTCCCCTGTCCAGCTAGTTTCGTTGCCATTCTGCAGCTGAATTTCGGTTCTTCCGCCGAGATAATACCACCTCTCATCGCTGTAGCCATAGTGCATCTTCACAAGCTGATGGCAGTCTGCGATCAGCCTCGTAGAATTTCCGTGATAGCCCTGATAGCTTATCTCAGCCCTTGTTAGGAATCCGTGAATGTTAAAATCTGGCATATTCTTGCTGTGCTCAATCCATGCTTCCACTTTGTACTTTCCGTTTTCTCTGCAGTGCTCCACGAAAACTCCGTTTTGCTGAGACCTCTCGCATCCACTGTGTTCTGCAAAGAAGAATTCCACGGAATTCAGTCTGCTTTTGAAAACCTGCCCCGTGCTGAATGCAACAGCATAGGAAAGCTCAACAGTCACTTTCTCCCCTTTCAGGCAGCCCAGATCATTGCAGCGCTCTTCTGGAATTTGATTAACTCTCTCTATCCTGTAGTCTGCACTCACATACAGCTTTTCCTCTGGTTCGGGCCCTAGGATACCAGCCCGCATTCTGGTGTGTATTTCCCCTGAGATTTCCGCCGACGGTGGATAATCCACGAAGTATTCCGGCGGCTCTGAAAGTGCGATTTTCAGCCAGAATCCCTGATATGGGCTAAGGATTCCGTATTTAGCCGATCCGAGCTTGGTACCGTTTCTGAGATCAAGGAAGCCGAGGAGATCTGAGGCGTGGCAGTACTGCTCCATGGTTATTTCCGCGGGGCAGAGAGAAAGAGATGAAATAACAGCTTTTTCAAGCTTATTGCTTCCAGGAATAAACACGGTTGGGGATCTATCTATTCCGGCAAACTCAAAGCCCATCTCAATACCTGCAGCAACTATTTCCTCCTCGGTTACGTTTATCGTTTCCTCCGCTGCTCCATAGAACACGGGATCCGCCAAAACCCAAGCAAACAGACCGGAATATACTACGGCCCCGAATGGAAGGAGTTGCTTGAAGATCGCCGAGACCAGCAAAATGCAGGCCATCAGGTAGAGACTCATCCTGACTATCTTCATCAGAGTATACAGTCTCTTTAAAAATGGTGTTTTGAATCACTTCTTATCCCGCTCAGATTTTCTGTCCTCCATTTCCTGCTTTTCGGGCTCGTATTGATCGCTATCCGCGATCTTCTCCTTGGGCTTTGAGACTTTGCTTTTTACTGAACCCAATCCAAAACCTGTAGTTCCCGATTCAAATCCTTCTCTGGAGCTCCTGAAAAACTCTCTGGCTGCAATCGGAATCCGATTCCAAACCCCTTCAGCAGCCCTCTTCGCATGATTTCTGGCAAGCAGTCTGTAATAATTCATCCTGCTTGCGGCATTCATGATTGCAACTTTGAATCCTGTAAAGCGGGAGTCAACGTATTCAATGGCACCGTAATCGACTGTCTTTGCAAAATCTTCGCCTGAAATTTTTCTGGTTTCCAATCCTGAGCTATTCACGGCTTCGAGACTGAAAGGTTTTATGTATGTTGTTTTGGGATTTCTGTTCTCATCACCTCCAGAACCGATCCCGGGATCTGATCTGAAGTTCTGCACCGTCTTTACCAGAGCTCCAGATGTCATGGCGATTCCGCTTCTTGCAATTCCCGAAGCCACCGTTGCAGGAGAAGAACCGCTAGCAAGGGAGAACAGATAGGGAAACAGGACGTATGCGAATGTGGGTGCAAGAAAAGTGGCTAGAGGGCCTGCGGTAGTGCAGAGACCTGCGATTACGAATGCAGCTATTGGACCTGCAATGCATAAACCTGTCAGGATCGAGATCAGGGTTTGAGCGGTTCCCCTGGTAACGGGGAAGAGATAAAGGAGAGCGATGAATGGAAACGCAAGAACTATCCCTTTTATCATGAAGATTCTAATAACTGCTGTGAGGTTTGAAAGGAGCAGCCCAACAGCCAGGGCACCAGCGTAGAAGCCAAAAAAGCTCGAAAAAACTCCCAGAATGGCTCCGACTGCTATCGAACTCAGAACCCCTGCAAAGAATCCGCCGAAGTCTATTGCTTGGATGGGTATTTCGGATATGCGGTTGCACAGAGACGCGAAAACCTGGTAAAGGTATGGAGCGATTAGGATTGCTGAAAGCATTACAACAGTCTCTTTGAGTGTTTCGGGCACGCTCTCCTCAGCATCTCTTCCGATGAAGCCCGCAATAATTCGGAGCGATACCACAAGCGCCAGTGCCGACATCGCCACTCCAGCGGTCGTACTGTAGTACTTCCAGTCGACGCTACCTTCGTTCAGGTCAAATTCCGGGACGATGTAATACCAGTTCAGCGGGATCGTTGCCATTCCTGAGATCGCGTTCGAAATCATGCCTCCAAAGTTCATGAACGGGGCCAGCCATGGCGAAGGCGGATTTATTATCACGGGAGCTGCGATCATGCAGGAGTGATTCGAATTCGAGGCTTTCGCGGAGATAACGTAGTTTCCGGACTGCTGATATGTGTGATTGACAGAGATTCGCTTTCCGTAAGCTATGGTTCCAGTATAGTTGCTTCCGTCGCCGAAGTCGACAAAAAGATCGTAGCTTCCTTGGCCGTAAGGCATGTATAGCCTTAAGGAGGCTGTGTATTCGTTCACACCCTGCGACTCAATCAGGATCGTGCACGAACCGACGAGCGAAGGAGCCGCATCTCCAAAGATTGTCTGCAGTGCGGGGATTATTGCAAAGAAGCCTGCTGCGAGAACGGCTGCGAGAAGCGTTCTACTTCCTCTCTCAGGGTTGCCGATTGCGAAGTAGAGAACGCTTATTACCAGAAGGGCCGCCACGATAAGGGTAGATACGAACTGGTACGGCTCTTCCAGAGATATCCCCTCCATCACTGCATCGAATATCTGGTTCATAACAACGCCGAGAGCTATTGCGGCGAGTCCTGAAAGCAGCAGCTTTTCGTTTCTCCTTCCAAAAGCCATCATTGCCAGTGAAACAACAATTAAGCCTGTTCCCAGAGCTAAAGCCACCCATAAGAACCAGCCAAGCATTGTTCCAATTACTTCGAGACTTATAAGCTCAGACATCTCACTTCACCTCTATAAATATACCCAGGTTAAAAAAGCCTGAAAATTCCGATCCGCCGTTGCCAACAGCTTCTCGATAGAAAAGTTTAAATATATAGTCAAGTATAGAATAATATAGAAGAAAAACTCAGAAAGAAAGAAGAGGAAGCAATAAGAGGGTTTCAATTGCGGATCTGATAGTTCTTGGCGGTTGTGCGGCTGTGGAGCTTGCTGCTAAAAAAGCTGGGTTTGATATTAAGGTTCCTTTCACTCCTGGAAGGGTTGATGCAAGCCAAGAGCAAGTTGATGTTGAATTTTACAGGGAAATAGAGCCGTTTGCAGACGGATTCCGAAACTACTTCAAGTATCCAGAAATGATAAGAGAAAACGACGTTTACACGACTCCTGAGTACTTCTTGATTGACAAAGCCGAGCTGCTAACGCTAACGGTAACCGAGATGGTCGTGCTTCTGGCAGGCTTAAGAGTTCTTGGAGCCAATTACAGGTACGAAGATCTTGGTATTTTGACTGAGAAGCGTGAAGTTTTGACAAACGACTACTTTGTCAACTTGCTTGACATGGGCTTCGAATGGAGACAGGCAGACAGCCATCGCTACATCTTCGAGGGATATGAAAGAAAGAGTGGGGAGTTAAAATGGAGGGCTACAAGGGTTGATCTCATACTTGCTCATCACGATGAACTCAGAGCTGTTGCCGAAGTGTATGCAAGTGATGATGCCAAGGAGAAATTCGTAACAGACTTCATCTCTGCCTGGAACAAGATCATGAACCTCGACAGATTTGATTTGAAATTTAATTTATCTTAAATTTGGGAGTGAGAAAATGAGGGTTTAAGACTGCAGAAGAGGAGAAGCTGAGAAAGCTTGGAAACGGCTTTGCAGTTATCTGAATGAAAAGGTCAGGAAAAGTGCTGGAATAGATGAAAACTCGAAGTTGCTGCTGCGAGTCGTGGATAACGGGGTCCTGATAGAAAAATGCTGGTTTGAAAAACATGAAACTCCAAACCTTCCTCAGAGGCTCGGTCGTTCAGCTAAAAGTAGTCTGTTTAAGTACTATGACGTAAAGTATATATTGTGCCAATATTACTGAAAAATAAAAAGGAGGTGAAAAAACAAAAATGTTTGATGAAAACGGAAAGGCAGGACTAGTTGAAGCAACTATAGTAACAATATTCTTCTTTGCGCTTTTAATAGCCCTAAGACCAGAGCTGAAGGAGTGGGGATAATGCAGGTAACTTTCCTCCCAAAAGCCTTCGCATTGTTAATCGTGTTTGTGGGAATTTGGATACTTGCTGTAGCTTTACCGCTGAATGAACTTTTGATCGTCTATCTATTGGTGGTATTGGTGGTATCAGCAATTCTTTCTCTAATATTCGTGTACAGGACTCCCGTGGGTTCCAAATTTTTGAAATCTAACAAAAGCTTAAAGATAGTAGTCACAATAGTCCTAGTCACGATAGGACTTTTCTGGTTATTCACTCAAATCAATCAGACTCCAATTATCATTGCCTTAGAATTCAAGTATCACAATGTTGTAAGCGAGTATTCCCAGTTTTTAAGTAGTAATCCAGCGGATGAATTAAATTCTTCTTGGGCAGTTGTTGTAAAGTATAAAAATGAATTTGATGGAACCTACGGGAGAAACGAGATTTTGCCTAATAGAGAGCTAGTCGGCAATTCTGTTTATCCTATTATATTTAATATACTTTATGTATATCTTGTATGGTTTGATGGATACGGAAAATTAGTTGTGCTTCAGAAAAAAGGGAATTGTGAAGAATTTGCCATTGCTATTAAAACTCTTTTACGGGATGCTGCTGAGCTGAAAACAAGAACGGTTAGCATGGAAGGGGTTGATCATGCCTATCCAGAAGTTTACTGGAATGGAAGCTGGTGGGTTTTTGATGCAATATTCACCACCCCTGAATATCCAGTCAAAGCTGGGGATTACGCTGAATATCTGAAAGAGAACAAATTAGAATACATAAGAAACGTTTACGAATGCTTAAGCAACCTCAAGGAAAGCGAAACTGGAAAATATGTCTTGGCTGAGCATGGTTTTGACGTGGTGAATGTTACGATCTCCGCAATAATCGATCCTCTTTCAGGCAATGCCGACGATAAACCAGCAGAAAATGCAAATATAGAGATATTTGCATTGAAAAACTGTCACGATCCTTTGGTTGATAGGGGTAAAACAGATAGAGAAGGAAAGTATCAAACCGTGCTGAGAAGCTATGGAGATTATGTAATATTAGCTAAATCGGGTGGCCTGCTTTTGGGTGTTTTGGAGATTGATGGCAGTGATTTAAAGAGCGGAGATGAGATCGTTGTTAGATTGCATAAATATGGTTGAGCCACTCATCGAGGCTTATGCGCAGCTTCAGAATCTTTGGGTAGTGCGGTAGCATGATGGAGCTTCTCGCACTCATTTTTGCAACACTAGACTTTACACTAGGGTTTGACACTAAAGCTGATATTAGAGTTTGGTACTGGCGTTGATACTATCACTGACCCTAGAGTTGGTGCTTGCATTGAATACTGGTTTGACACATGCCTGCAGAACAAGCGTTGTTGGAGAATTTTTTAATACAACGCCTTTGATGCCTGAGAAATTCTAAGATAATACTTGAAGGCTGCAAACAGCCTTCTTGATCAGCTCTTCCGGAATCTCTTTCATTCCAGCATCAATTCTAAACTTGAGGTGGCTGAGCATGGAAAAGGAATACAAGGCCTTGGAGGTTGAGGAGAAGTGGCTGA
>CAYSRI010000084.1:0-6595 GCA_964433405.1 uncultured archaeon
CGGAAAGGTTTTCGTTATAAACTCCGATATAATATCCCGCCCAGGACCGAGAATCGTTGAGGCTATAGAACAAATACACGAGTTTTTGAGAAACTAATCCTTTTTTTCAGGAAAAGGCTTATATAGTGGGAAGACTCTCAGCAAGTATGAGCAGATACGTTTTAGACGAAGAGTATTTGCCGAAGAGGTGGTACAACATAATTCCGGATCTTCCCGAAAAGATCCCTCCACCGCTAAATCCTGTGACAAAAGAACCAATAAAGCCTCACGAACTCGAACCAATCTTTCCCAAGTCTCTGATAAGGCAAGAGATGAGTGAGGAGAGGTGGATCAGAATCCCGGAAGAAGTGCTCGAGATATACAGACTCTACCGTCCGACTCCGCTAATCAGAGCTGAGAGACTTGAAAAAGCCCTGAATACACCCGCAAAGATCTTTTATAAGTACGAAGGTGTCAGTCCTCCAGGAAGCCACAAGCCGAACACAGCAATTGCTCAGGCTTATTATAACATGAAAGAAGGCGTAGAAATGCTCACAACTGAAACAGGGGCAGGACAGTGGGGGTCAGCGCTGGCCTTCGCCACCAACCTCTTTGGGCTGAAATGCAGGGTCTATATGGTAAAGGCCAGCTATGAACAGAAGCCATACAGAAGGATACTGATGGAAACTTGGAAAGCCGAAGTAATCCCCTCGCCGAGCAAGTTAACTGAAAGCGGACGCAGAATTCTTGAAAAGGATCCAAATTGTCCTGGAAGCCTTGGAATTGCAATCAGCGAAGCAGTTGAGACAGCCGTTAAGAGTGAAAACACGAAATACAGCCTTGGAAGTGTGCTAAACCATGTCCTTCTGCACCAGACGATTGTTGGCCTAGAAGTTAAGAAACGGCTTGAACTTCTCGATCTGAAACCCGATTTTCTGATCGGCTGTGTAGGCGGTGGTAGCAACTATGCCGGATTCAGCTATCCGTTCGTGAAAGATGCTGAAAAGGAGGGAATAGAGTTGATCGCAGTAGAGCCAAGAGCCTGTCCAACACTTACATCGGGAGAGTACAGATACGATTTCGGAGATACCGCCGGATTAACTCCCCTTTTAATGATGTATACACTCGGGCACGACTTTATTCCGCCACCGATCCACGCAGGAGGGCTTCGCTATCACGGAATGGCCCCATCGCTATGCATTCTCGTTAAAAATGGGATAATGAAACCTGTTGCTTTAGGACAGCTTGAAGTTTTCGAGGCTGGAGTGCTCTTTTCAAGGACTGAAGGAATAATTCCAGCACCAGAAAGTGCACATGCAGTAAAAGTGGCAATTGACAAGGCTTTGGAGGCAAAAAGAACTGGAGAAGAGAAGATTATAGTGTTCAATTTGAGCGGACACGGCTATTTTGATTTGAAAGCGTATGAAGAATATCTGAAGGGAACTCTCCCAGATACCTGATGAGAGGAGAGTTTGCCATCCTTTTTTCCGCAATATTAATGGGTACGATATCCATTTTTGTTCGAAACATTGGCAGTGATCCATTTTTTGTAGCTTTTCTCCGTCTCTCCTTTGCAACTGTATTTTTATTCCCTTTCGCTTTCTTTGCAAAAGAGAAGTTCGTGATTAGTAAGCCATTAATCGCTTTAGCAGCATTCAATCTGCTCACAATAGTTTCCTACATTAATGCAATACAAAGGATTGAAGCAGGAACTGCGGCCTTGCTCCTATATACTGCTCCTATTTATGTTCTAATGTTTGCAGTGATTAAGGGTGAGGCGATAGAGAGGAGAACTCTGATCTCATTACCGTTAGGTTTTTTGGGTTTGTATCTAATGCTTTTACCCTATGCTGAACTAAATCTCGGTTTGATTTCCGGGATAATCTCTGGAATGAGCTATGCAATTGTTTTCGTGTTAGCTAAGAAAGTCAAGGACATCTCCCCTTTTCAGGTTACTTTCTTCAACGTCTTTTTTGGATCGCTCCTACTTTTGCCGTACTCAATGCTAAACTTCACGGATTTTCCGATCTTCTGGGCAATCGGGCTTGGATTATTTCCAACTGCAATTCCATTCACACTTTTCATATATGGGGTTAGGCGCGTAAAGTTGCAGAAATCACCAATTATAGCACTAATTGAGCCGTTTTTTGCAGTATTGGTTGGATTTTTGTACTTTGGAGAAATTCTAAATGAAACGCAGATATTGGGGGGTATAATGATCTTATCTGCCACTTTGATCGTTCTTTGGAACAAAACTACTTCTTGAGCTTCCTGAACAGCTTTTCGTTGTTTCTGAGAACTTCTTCAACGTCTCGTATTCCTGCACCTGCAATTATCTTCCTTGCGGTATAGTCGTTTATAATGTCCGCTGGAGAATGCATGTCCGTGTTTATGACTAATTTGCAGGAAAACTTCTCAGCCATTCTTGCAACGTGTCCGTTTGTCAGACTGTGCCCCTTCCGTGCAGAAATCTCGAGATGTATCCCATTTTCTCTTGCCTTTTCCGCATCTTCCTCCCTAATCAGCCCAGGATGGGCCAATATGTTTATCTCTTCCTCCAATGCACTAGCATTCGTTCCTTCCGCAACAGGCTCTGCGATTGTCTCACCATGAACGACGACTATTTCTGCCCCTTCTTTCCAAGCAAGCTCCACCGCCCTACTTATGAGCCTTGGTGGTACGTGTGTTATTTCCACACCAACTAGAAACTCGATCTCGTATTCGAAATCCTTCAACTTCAGTAAATTCGAGAGTATGGAGGAGATGTTCGAAAAGTCCGCATGGTCAGTGATCGCAAATCCTTTATTTCCGTATGCCGAAATTCTTCTTACCATCTCGCTGGGCAAAAGATCGCCATCGCTGAAGATCGAATGTGTATGCAGATCAAACATACAAAAACTTTGAAATACTTATGGTAATAAATTTTTGTATGGGGGGACTGAGAAGAGTAGTGCTCGACGTTCTTAAGTCGCATGAACCTTCAAATGTATTCTTTGCAATGAAGCTTAGCCAGCTGGAGAACGTTGAAGGTGTTAATATTACCCTGTCAGAGATCGACCAAGAGACAGAGTCAGTAAAGATCACAATTGTGGGCACAGATATGGACTACGATGAAATCAGGAAGACCATAGAAGACCTCGGAGGGGTTGTGCACAGTATTGACGAAGTCGTTGCTGGGAAGAAGATTGTGGAGTCTGTCAGGACTGAGCAGGACTGAATATTTTTGAGAATAACAAACCAAACTCAAATAGCAGTATCATTGGAATCGCAAGCATTGTCTGGGTAAACACGTCTACAGTAGGTGTTACTAATGCCGAAGCAACGAAAAAGAGCACGTAACAGTGCCTGCGGTAGTATTTTAGGGTCTCATACTGCACGATTCGATTCCTAGTAAGAAATACCATTACTACGGGGATCTGGAAGAAAAATCCGAATATGAAGATCATGAAAAGGGCGAAGTTCACAAATTCGGCCAGACTGTACAGCGGGATCACCCCTTGGGACACCGTGATATTATGAAGAAATTGAATCACGATCTTTAATATAAAGAAACCGTATATAATCCCAATAAAGAAGAGAATAAGGGATGAAATCACGTAGTATAGGGTAGACGTTTTGAGAAGCCCCCTAGATTTCAGAGTCCGGCTTGCTAGGAATATTATGTAGGGTATCACCGAAGCTATGCCGATCGCGATGGAAATCTTTATGCTGAGTACCAGAACTTCCAGAGGTGTTAGCACCACTGGGCCTCCATAGGGGGAGATTAGCTTTGAAATTTTTCTAAGCTCCTGTAAAGCATCAGTTGCGTTTTTGGTGTTCTTTAAGTTATCTGCCGATTTCTGAAGCTCCTCCGAGATTCTCTGAATCTCTTCGGTACTTAGCAATGGCTTCGGATAAAGTTCATCAATGACAAATTGGATAATGTTGGCAGTAAACGGAAAAGAAACGATGATGGAAATGACTAAAATGGCAAAGATTTTAATCAGGCTTTTCCTTATCTCAACCAGTATTCTTGCCCAGTCTTTAGCCTCCAATCAAGCACCTCAAAGACAGTAAGTCTCGTAAACGTATTCCTGGATGCCCTTTAGAGTATTTGCGATGAAAAAGTCCTCTCTTCTCTTTATGTCATCGTCCAGGAGCCTGTAATTCGAGAACTTGGTGTCTTTCTCCAGCAGTTCTTCTTTCGCAATTCTGCACATCTCCTTCTCATCCCTTATGTCTCTCCTGCAGGCTATATCATAAACGGTTGAAACCCACAGTCTGAGTTGCTTCATAGCCCTTTCCACAATCTCAATGCTGTCTCTCTTGAATCCGAAATGGGCAAAGCAAACTCGCTTGCTTCCGAGTTTGAGAATTTTCTCCAGACTGCTCATAGCCGGTTCGTAATAAAACTTGGGTGGAGTTGCAGGGCGGAGGTAATAGTCGTTCTTAAGCGGAATGTGAACCCCTACGCACTCACCAATGAAAAGGAATTCGCCAAAGAGGTAGCTTTGGTGATGAGGAGCATGTCCGGGTGTTTCTATGATCTCAATGCTGTTTCCCGCAAATTCCAACTTTCCGCCGGAATATATATCTGACTCGCTTATCCCCCTCGGCTCGCCATATGATCTTGCTATTTCTCCAATAGTCTCCAAAGATGCTTTCCAAAGCTTTTCAGGGTTTATTAAATGCTTTATAGCACTTCTGTGAGCAACAACTTTCGCATTCGGGAATCTTTCGAGAATCTCAGCGATTCCACCTGAGTGATCCAGATGAATATGAGTTAGGAGTATAAATTCAACTTTTTTTATTCCAAGAAAGTTTAGAGCTTCTATCAGCTTGGGGATGGTCGATTTTGGGCCAACATCGACAAGCATAGCTTTAGAACCGTTTTTTACCACCCAACAGCTTATGAACTTCCTGAAGCCTTCCAAGTTCTGCGGAAGGTCTACCAGATACAGGTTATCTGCAGCTTCGATTATATTCATGCAAATAGGAGTGCGGGAAAAGTTAAAATCTTTTTGCCGACGTTTAATTGAAGGATTATGGAGTTTAACCCATTCCAGCGGAAATTCCGGAAGGGTTTGAAAAAGGTTGCGCTTGTATATCCAAATCGATATGTTGGAGGAGTAGCTAACATAGGAATTCAGCGGATTTACGCTGAAGTAAATGAGTTTGCCATCTGCGAAAGGTTCTATGCAGATGTATTCGATGGACTAAAAAGCCTTGAATCCCAGACCCCGCTCTCAGAGTTCGATTTCGCTCTCTTCAGCCTTCAATACGAGACAGATTACTTCAAGGCAGTTGAGATTATCAAAAAGAGCAATTTCAGGGGGATAAAGATTGCAGGTGGCCCCTGTGTGATGGAAAATCCAAAACCATTGCTCCAATTCTTTGACTCTTTCTTCATCGGAGAAGCTGAAGGAAGACTTCATGAGATTTTGAGTGCGAGATCCCCCGAAGATCTTTATGGAATCGAAGGGATCTATACAGGAAAGGAAGAAAAAGTTAGAAGAGTTTTCTCAAAGCTTGGAAAGCATCTTGAGAATGAGATCATAGCAGACGGGGCTTACGGAAGATGTTTTTTACTTGAGATTGGCAGAGGCTGTATTCGAAGGTGTACTTTCTGCCTCGTAAGGCAGATCTATGCCCCTCCACGCTGGAGAGGGCTTGAAGATTTGCCTGAAATTAAAGGAGTGAACAAGGTGGCTATTATAGCGCCTTCACCCACCGATCACCCAAATTTTAAGGATATTCTGCAAATTTTCATTGAAAAAGGATTTGAGGTTTCCCCAAGTTCTTTAAGGGCAGATACCCTCGATGATGAGCTTTTAGAGCTTTTAAGAGCCGGAAACGTAAGAACCCTAACGTTGGCTCCTGAAACAGCTTCTACAGAACTTTCAGAGTTCCTGAAAAAGGATTTCAGCTTTGAAGACGTAAAAAGGGTAGCAGAGATTTCTGCAGGAAAATTCGAAAAGCTCAAGCTCTATTATATGATAGGAATTCCTGGAGAAAGTATAGACGACGTTCGAAGAATTGTAGAACAAGGGAAGGAATTAAAAAAGTACATTCCGAAGATCGAGATCTCAGTGAATCCGCTTGTTCCTAAGCCCCATACACCACTGCAGTGGCTTAAGTTTGGAGGGTATGGTGGGGTCTCTGAGTTGAAGAGGAAGGTAGAACTCCTGAGTATGCTTTCACAAAGATGCGGAATAGAGATTTCTAAACCGAATCTGAACGAATTCGTTATCCAGACAATCCTCGCAAGAGGAGATCAAAGCGTTTCGGGTATCCTAGAGGGAGAAAACTATCGTAGATACCTCGGATTTCTAGATGCTATCAAAATCGATGCTGAACTACCATGGGACTTTATTGATCACGGTTACAAAAAATCGAGACTTGTTAAGGAATTCGAACAAATTATGCTTGCCATCTCTAAAGACTTATGACCTCAAAATGAACGATTGTGATGAATTCCGAGTCGTTTATATCACCATAGATTCTCCTAAGCGTCTTGAACAGTTCTTCTCTACTTTCGAAACCATCGATTTTTGCGTCCTCTTCGCTCAATTCTGATACTCTCTTCACCACAACCTTCTTCACTCTAGCCGTTGCAAACTGTTTGCTGTCTGCAGTT
>CAYSRI010000085.1:0-5126 GCA_964433405.1 uncultured archaeon
AATATGGCTATAAGGATCAAGATAACAGCCAATCTCTTCATCTCACCACATCCTCCATTCTCCCCTTATCAAATTTAACTATCCCCCTTCCAACAACAGCGTAATAACTTCCGGCGCATTTTAGGCATAGTCCATCCCTGATTCGTGTTGCCATCGCGTTTTCGCCGCACTTTTTGCATTTCTTGTTCTCAAAAATTGGGGCTCTCTCGATGGGGTCAACATCCACGAATTCAATTTTGAACTCCTCCTTTGGCAATTCAAGCATCTTCCATCCTATCTTCTCCCACAGCGCAGACATCTTCCTTGCGTCATCTTCGCTGCCCCTTCTCTGAACTATTACCTTTTCAAAAAGGTCCATAGCTTCTTTGTCAAAGTATTTCTCCCTCAGCTTTTCTGCATCAACGTAAATTCTGACTCCTTTCCAGTCTTTTCGCTTAACAAGCGTCAAAGCATTTTTACCCAGATCTAGATAGATCAAGCTGTTGTTTCCGAGCGTGCATCCTGTTGCAACCTGCACCCCGTCAGTTAAGCAATTGTTGCACTCCACAATTGTGAGAATTTCCTCGCCAATGCTTGCGATCTCGCTCTTGCTGACTCCAAGTTCATCCATTGCCAAAACCGACATTCGGACGCCTAGAGCAACAAACGGACATATATGGCCGTGAAATTCTTTTGCCCTCAACAAAAGCTCTCTCATCCTATCACCTTCAAACCAGCCTATTTTTGCATCTGCAACACTATCAATCTTCGATGAATACGGCTTAATATCCAAAACCGGGGTTTTATCCAGCGCATCAAGCCATTTAACCTTCAATAACCTTCCTTTCCTTTCAAGCAGTTTTACAACGGCAAAACCTATAGGATTGGGCCTGTTAGGCGATCGTGTTGCAAACACCCCGTGCTCCCTACCGTCATGGGGCGGGATGGCTGTTAGAATATCTCTTCTGGCCCTGTCGAGCCAGTAGAGGACAATGAGGTGAGAGCATGTCTCAATGTCCCTCAAACCCTCCTCAAATTCCGGAAAGATCTCTATCTCGGAAATCTCTTCAGAAAACCTTCCCTGATTGGGCGCCTCGCCGTTTTTTTTGTAAGGAGATCTCACCATACCCACAGGCCTTACTTCAAAACCCAGATAATATCACTCTCCCAACAGCTCAATAAGTTCTCTAACGTATGGAATCGCCGGCCCGCCCCTCATTAGCAGTGCAACCGATGCTGTTTCCAGAATTTCCTCCTTAGAAGCACCTGCTTCAATTGCTTTACTGACGTGATTCCTGATGCACGGGGAACATCTTATTGCCACGGAAATTCCAATGGCTATCAGTTCTTTCTGCTTGACCGATAGATTTCCATCTGAGAATACTGCACTGTGAAGATCCATAAACGCCTTTTCAACATCAGGCAATTTCAAATCCAGTTTCTCATTGGCTTTACTCACAGGATCACCTCTCAGCTGTCAAATGGAACGATGAAAACCTCATCCCCTTCCTTTCTACCCTTAACGAGTTCGAGATGTCTCAGAACCGCAAACTCCCTCTCGACTTCCTTAACACCGATACCAAGCTCTCTGGCTATTTCTTCTGCTTTGACTTTTCCTCTACTTCTTACCAGCTCGAAAATTTTTTTCTGCCTCTCTGTGAGCTTTTTACCGCCAAATTTTTTTGCAAGCATTACTGCCCAAGGATCACAGACTCTTACAGGACCTAAATCGTCGAAATAGCAGTCTTCACAGAGAAAGCTGTTATCCTTTTTTACAGCCTCCCCTTCATCTATCTCCTTTCCGCACCTAGTGCATTTCATAAGAAACACCCTGGTGAAGAAAAGAAGTAGAAGTAGGAACACGTAAAGTCAAGAAAGTTTTTGTTATCTTTCTCAATAGATACATGGAAACAACTCGTCTTTCGTGTTATAAAATTTTTCCTTTTTGTTATCAATTTTTATTGTAGCGGGATTGAAAGCAGACTTTAGATTAAAAACCAATAAATTTCAAAAAATTCAAAAAATAGAAATTAACTGATTTCAAGCACCGTATGCAGACTCGTAAACGAGCTCGATCACGTCCATTACTGTGATCTTTTGCTCGAGCTTCTCGCTCTTAACACCATCTTCCAGCATGATCATGCAGAACGGGCAAGCCACAGCCAGAATTTCAGCCCCCGTATCTGCAGCCTCCTTTGCCCTCAGGTTGTTCGGCCTGAACTGTCCTGGGTACTCTCTGACAAGGTTTCCGCCACCCGCACCGCAGCAGAAGCTCCTGTTTCTGTTTCTTGGCATTTCAACAAGCTTAAGCCCTGGTATTGATTTCAGAATCTCTCTCGGCAGTTCGTAGAGTCCGTTATATCTGCCGAGATAGCAAGGATCGTGGAATGTAACGGTCTTGTTAATTGGTTTCTTCAGCTTTAGCCTTCCGTCCTTTATGGCCTCGTAAAGGACCTCGAGGATGAACTTCACATCATAGCCCTCGTATTCATTCTTCAGCGTGTTGAAGCAGTGTGGCGAGGTTGCGATTATCCTCTTAACCCCGAACTTTTCGAACTGCCCGACATTTTCTTCCTTGAGTAGCTGGAACAGTCCTTCTTCACCGACTCTTCTCACGTCGTTTCCGCAGCATCCCTCATCTCGTCCAAGGATTGCATAGTTTACTCCTATATCCTTCAGAATTTTGGCAAGCTTTGCAGTGACGGGGATGTTTCTGTTGTCAAAGCTATGCGCGCAGCCCACAAACCATAGCCACTCGAATTCCGGATTATCCTTGACCGTTGGTACTGGAACTTCGGACTTCTTCGTCCACTGATCCCTCTTGAACTTCCCTTCTCCCCAGGGGTTCTTCTGTTTTTGGATATTTGTGAGGAAGTCTCTTATGTCGGGCGGGGTTTCACCGCTCTCGATAATGCCCCTGCGCATCTCGATAATCATGTCCATCTGCTCAATGTAAACAGGGCACATCTCCATGCAGGCCCTGCAGGTTGTGCAGGCCCAGATCGCATGCATGTCAAGAACGTTGTCCAGAAGCAGCGGTTCTTCTGCTTCTCCGCCATCTTCCTCAAGAACCACCTCATAGGGTTTCGCAATCGGCAGTTCATCCTTCAGGATCTTATCTATATGCCTTATGTTTTGCACCAGAAACATCGGTGAAAGCGAAGTCTTTGAATTAAAAGCGGGGCAGTTATCCTGGCATCTGCCACACCTCATGCATGCAAGGCTCGCCAGCAGATCGCGTCTAGTGAGATCTGATCTCTTCACCATTCCAACATAGTCTTCTGTCTGCGGGGTTGGTCTAAGAACTCCCGGCTTTCTTTCGGTCCTGGTGAAGATCGCAATTGGCGCTGCAAGTATGTGCATCAGCTTTGTTTGCGGAATCAGAGCCAACAGAGCCAGTATCGCGACAGCATGGGCAAACCAGAAGACGTTTACCAAAACGTCGCTTGGAATGGTTAACTTATAGCCTATTACTGGTATTCTGAGCACGTAGTCCGGGGCTGTTCTGAATACGTCATCAACAAGCCATCCGAAAATTGCTGCAAATAGCAAAAGAAGCAAAACCAGGCTATCATCGCCTGCATTATCGTATTTCCTTGCGAATCTTGAGGGTCTCAGTATGTAACGGTTTATGGCCATATATAACAGTCCGATGAAGAAGATGATTGCAGAAAGCCCCATTGAATGGTTGAAGATCTCGTAGCCGCTTACGGTAATCCCAAAAATTTCGTATTTCGCTCTGAAGGAGTCTGGGATTAGTGTCGCGCATATCAGAAGTACGAAGATATCTATAAACAGAATTATGAAGCCCAGAAGGACAAGGAAATGCCCTATACCCATCTTTTTCTCTCTTTTCATCAGCCTTATCAGGAAAAATGCATCCTTTATTACGTATCCCAGCCTCCTGAGCTTGTTGTTCGTTCTCGGTTCCGAGCCTGGACGGCCCGAGTTTACGAAGTCTATCTTCTCTTTAAGTCCTTTGATGAATACGGCGATCGCAATTATCAGTAGAAGGTAGTAAATGTATTCGAGCATTCTCACTCACCCCCAAGAATATTTGCATCCTTGTGTATGACATTCACGTCTTCAGTATGGCAATTCTTGCAGTCACCTTGATGATCGGTAACTACAGCATGACATTTAGCGCAGGAAGCGCCAAGCCCTTCCATGGAAGGTATCTTCATGTCACTCGGCATTGCATGGCATAGCACTGTGTAAGGGTTCCCTTTGTGGCAGTCTTGGCAGCTAGCATCCTTGGGCGAGTGCAGCGCATGCAAATCGCCGTGGCAGTCCGCGCATTGTTTCCAAGTTGAAAGATGAGCAGTATAAACGTCTGCATGGCTGTGACAGGTGTCGCAGGTGTGAACACTCTGCTGGGCGTTTATCGGCGCAAAAAAGAGGATCAAACTCGCAATAATAACAAACGCGAGCCTCCTCATGGTTTCACCTCGTGTTCTATGTACTTATTCAGATACTTGCTATGTCTTTCAACCATCGTCTTATGGCAAACCTCGCATTTGTCAGGCATGTGGTTTGCCAGCAGAGATGAATCGTGACAGATGGTGCAGGTGGCGTCTCTCGCGTTTTCCCATACCCACTCTGCGAGATTCTTGTGCACAGCCAAAATCTCATTTCCGTGGCACTCTTTACAACTTGTAATGTTTGCATAGTGCTCTGGGTACTTCCAAGGCTCCTCGTGGCACTGGCAGTTGTAAACAACGTTTCTCTCCACGTTAAGCGTTGCCTTCTGTTCTACACATCCAAGTATAATTACTGCCAGCAGGGGAATCAGCATCGCCCACCTCATCTTTTCACCTTTTCTCTAACCTAAATTTGAGGCAACCTACCGCTTCACCCTGAGGGATACCCCCAAGCCCTTGGGGAAAGCTGCACATCTCCCCTCAGCATCTGCGGCAGTTATTTGAGCTATTTCTAGCGAGCTTTTTCTCGAGCTATTATTTTGGAGAATATTTAAATTTTTCTCAATTTGATTGCACTGAATTTTTCTAAACCAGTTCTGCGCTAAAAAGGTAAAAAATTGTGTCGCAGAGAACTCAAGATCCACGATCTTTTTTCATCTCCTCCTCTTTCAAAACCTTCCTCAAGATTTTCCCAACAGCAGATTTTGGCAGATCATCTCTGAACTC
>CAYSRI010000085.1:5136-5535 GCA_964433405.1 uncultured archaeon
CAGCCTTTCTCTGCAGAATTTTATTATTTCCTCCGCGCTGACCTTTCCCTTGTAATCTGGCTTTAAGACTATAAAGGCCTTGACAGTTTCACCTCTGTAAGGATCGGGAACGCCTATTACGGCTGCTTCAAGAACTGCAGGATGTTCATAGAGAACCTCTTCGACCTCTCTGGGATATATGTTGTATCCTCCGGCAATGATCATGTCCTTCTTCCTCTCCACTATGTAAAAGTAGCCATCCTCATCCATCTTTGCCATATCTCCTGTGAGGAGCCAGCCATTGACCAGAACTTTTGCGGTTTCGCTTTCCATTTTCCAGTATCCTTTCATAACCTGTGGTCCGTAGATCGCGAGTTCTCCAACTTGCCCAGGAGGTAGAACATTTCCCTCATCATCGAT
>CAYSRI010000085.1:5566-6558 GCA_964433405.1 uncultured archaeon
GTTACCGGCGAAGTCTCACTCAGCCCGTAGCCCTCAACAAGCTTACCGCCAGTTGCGCTCTCAAATCTCTTTTTTAATTCCACCGGAAGCGGTGCTGCGCCGCTTATGCAGGCCCGAATGGACGACAGATCGTACTTCTCTCTTTCCGGATAATTTAAAACCGCCGCATACATTGTCGGAACTCCGCAAAATATCGTAATCTTGTATTTCTGGATGAATTTTAGGATCGTCTTTATGTCCCTTGGGTCTGGAACAAGCACGATCGTAGCACCAAATGCGATCGGTCCGTTTAAAGAAGTCGTCATTCCATAGCTATGGAAGTAGGGAAGGACTCCGATGTAGACATCTTTCTGAGCATCTTTGTCTGGAAGCCACTCCAGAACCTGATAGGTATTCGCAACAAGATTGTAATGCGTGCTCATAACTGCCTTTGGAACCCCGGTTGTTCCCCCGGTGTATAGAAACACGGCTACATCCTCTTTGGGATCTATTTCAGGTCTATCTCTCATAGGTCTATGCTTTTCTACCTCTTTCCAAGATGAAACGTCCGCCCTTTTCGGAATCTTCACTTTTTCCTTTTTCAGAGGATACAGGCGGTTTAGAGGGAACGGCAGATATTCTTCGACTTTGCAAATCACAGCCTTTTTGAGTCTACCTTCATTCAGGATTTTTTCAACTCTTGGAAATACTGGTTCAAAGAAGAAACCTGCTTCTGCTTCGCTGTTTTCAACAATGTACCTGATCTCCCGCTCAGTGTAGAGTGGATTGCACTGCACGACCGTTGCCCCGGCCTTTAGAATCCCGTAGTACGCTATTACGTACTGAGGAATGTTGGGTAGATCGATAACGACCTTACTCCCCTTTCTTATTCCCAGTTCGTAAAGATAACCCGCAACTCTGTCTGTAAGTTCATTTAGCTCTTTATAGGTGATTTTCTTTCCGTAAAATATCAAAGCAGGCTTATCCGGGTATTTTCTGGCACTTTCCTCAAG
>CAYSRI010000086.1:0-6467 GCA_964433405.1 uncultured archaeon
TCGGTGCCGTGGTGGTGGCAGGAATAGGATCCGTGCTGCTGACAAAGGCTCCAAAGCAGACCGCTCCGGTTGCAACAATTACAGTAACACCCATAAGTGGAGGAATACTGATAAAGCACGAAGGTGGAGACTCAATAGCATACTCGGATGTCCAGGTCATGGTTTACAACTATCCGGAAATGACCAATGCTGGTTCATATCCAGTTGCCCTGAACAGTTCGACCGTTCAGCAGAAAACAGAAATCCCTCCAGATACAATGTTCAACACGGGTGACGTCAGATACGTAGCGCTTTCAACTGGGACCTATCAGGTAGACCTGATACACGTGCCCACACATTCAAAGATAGCCAACGCGGTAGTGACAGTTTCCTGAAATTTTTCCCATTTCCATTTTTAAGGTGTAGGAGATGAAGAACCTTAAAATTCGGTTTTCTCTCAGAAAAGAGAACGTCCAAGCTCAGGTTGATCTATCATCCCCTCCACTGCCCGAGCCTCCCATTAACTCGATCGAAAGCTACGAAGTGCAGGGAGCGAGGGTTGCGATTTTGCCAGACAGGTATGTTCTTCTCGAACCCGAGATACCTAAAGATTTCGAGAAAGTTCTCAGAGAGGTGATATTCTACTTCTCAATCTCAAAGGATGACGCAAAGCCCGAGGAGAGGCTGATGAAGGCCTTTCTCGGTGTTGTCTCCCGTAGAAAAATACCCCCACAAGAAGCAAGGAATCACTGGTACCACCTCTACAACTTCGCCTTCAGGGCAGGTAGAATCACCCCTTTGCTAAGCGATCCAAACGTTGAAGACATAGCCTGCAGCGGTGCCAGAAAGCCAGTTTTCGTATTCCACACCAGGTATGGCTATATACCCACAAACATCTCTTTCTCCGAAACGGAACTGACAAACTTTGTCCATGCCCTAGTGCAGAAAACAGGGGCAACTCTCAGCTTCGACAGTCCGATCGCAGATGCAACTCTCTACGACGGCAGCAGGCTTAACGCCACGATAAGCATCTCAAGGGAGGCAAGCTTTGTCATAAGGAAGGTGAAGAAGATACCTTTCACACCCAAAACACTGATAGACAACGGTACCTGGACTCCCGAGATCGCTGCCCTACTATGGCTCGCCCTCGAGAGCAAGTGCTCGGTGATGTTCATAGGCGCAACCGCAAGCGGGAAGACGACGGCAATGAACGCTGCAGCGTTTTTCATTCCCATGAATTCCAGGATTGTCAGCATCGAAGATACCTTCGAGCTCTGGCTTCCCCACAAGAACTGGACAGCGATGATAACTAAGGGGAACATCACACAGCTCGACCTTCTCAAGGCCGCGTTAAGACAGAGGCCAGAGTACATCATCGTGGGCGAGGCAAGAGGAGCAGAGGTCAGGGAAATGTTCACAGCCATGGGAACAGGCCACACCACGCTCACAACTTTCCACGGCGGAGACGTGATGAGCGTTCTAAGGAGGCTCACAGGGGAGACGCTGGGAATAAAGCACGACCAGCTCCTGCTGCTCGATTTCATCGTCACACTGAGCCTCGTTGGGGCAAGGAGGATCTGCACGGGTATAACCATGATGTCAGGCGAGGGTGGGCACAGGCTCATTGGACCGATCTTCGGGACAGACGTTGCCTATTACTCTGCCGACAAAGAGACACATAAATTGGAAAGGCTGGAAGAAGCCCTTGAAAAGATAAGCCAGAAGAGCCTGAAACCAAAGAATGCCCTGAGGAACTCCTTCGAGGAAAAGGTAAGCCTGCTCAAGAATGCCCCTTCTGACTACCAGTCCTTCACGAAGTATGTATCGAATCTCGGTGGTTGTGCATGAATTCACGCGGGCTTGCAGGCGTGCTTGTAGCATCTCTTCTCCTTTCGATTATAGCCAGCGCCTACGTTCTCTATCAGGCCAACGGCGTTCCGGGGTACTGCAAGAATGCTGAAAGAAAAATGCTGAATGATTTCATATCAGGGATAAAAGAGCTAGCTGCCAGACAGAGGAATGTAATCGGCTCTGGAGAGGCTTCGGGAGTGAGGCTGGAGACGCAGTACTCATACCCCTCGATTCCGTTCTTCCTCACCCCCTCCTACGCTTCCGCATCCTACTCGACCTACGACATAAGCGTGACTGTGAGCAAC
This sequence comes from uncultured archaeon, assembly GCA_964433405.1. GTDB lineage: Archaea > Halobacteriota > Archaeoglobi > Archaeoglobales > Archaeoglobaceae > WYZ-LMO2. The sequence goes on from CAYSRI010000086.1 coordinate 2,136, forward strand.
ATCGCCAGCGACGAGCTGCAGATCCCGGAAAGTGTGACCCTTAAGGGAAAAGCCCTTACGGCGAGCTTCAATCCCGTATTCAGCACACCTTTGACGGCATTTCTTGAACTCGGAATCTTGGCGACGGATGGTGCATACCTCGATGGATCGCCCGTGAGCGGCGGGGAAATATTGCTTCCCTTCTTCGACGGCACACCTTCTCTGCAGATCTATCCGGCTTCTGCAGGGGGAAGGGGTGTAATGATAAAGCCGCTGAATCCTGCCAAAAACATAACGATAACAGTGTACGGCTCAAAAATCCCGAGGCAGGTTTGGGAGGCTTACAGCAATGCAAACGGTTACGGCTTGAACATCACATCCGCTCAAGGCACACAGATCGTAACAATTGAAGTCCCTCCGAGAACTTATCTGCTTAAATCGGGTGTGGCCTCATTTATAAGCGGAAATTTTTCGGTGCAGCCTTCATACCTGAGAGCACTTTCACCGCTGGCGCAGAAAAGTCCGGCGGTCGTCGCGGTTGAAGCCTTGGATGACTACTTCAATCCTGCAAGGGGAGAAATAACTCTGAACTTTGTTTCCGGAAGCAGGGACTTCTCTGTCAAGATTGCAACCCTAAACGGGCTCCAGGAAGTTCAGCTGCCTCACTCTATTGCAGATTCGCAGCTTTCGGCAATTTTAGATGTCAGAAACGGGATTTCAGTCTTCAAGGCGAGCATCACGAGGAATGCGGGTGGCAACTATGAGGTTGCGTTCGCGGTATCGGAGTGAGGACTTCATTGAAGGTCAGCTTGCAATGTACCAAAGGCTCGAAAAAAGCTTTCCTTCGCTTAAGGGCGGGCCTTTTGTACTTCCAGACTTTTCAAGAGGGATGATATACGGGGAATACGAGTGCAACTACCTTGTTCCAAGGCTGAATGCGCAGCCAAGCTTGGAAGCCTTTGGGATGAGCTTCTCGCTTTACTACGAGAGGCACAAGGAAAGGGTGATGGTTTATGCAATCACACGCGGAAATTCCGAAAGAATTTCGAATAGCTTCGAACTTGAGAAGGGAGATCCCCTGCCAAAGAAATACGCAGCAATTTTTATTCCGAAATCCGAAATTGAGGCATTAAGAACGGAATATATCCTTGATCGGGGAATTGACTCTGTCTTCGCTCTTCCCCCAGAGACAGGGCTTCTCTTCTCCGCAAACGCCAGTCCAAAGCTGGAAAGGTCGATCGAAAGAAGGATTGCGTCCATCAGGAAAAGGAATCCGAAGGCACCGCTGACGCTTCTGGAGGATAAGCTTTCAGGAAAGCCCTTGCTGCTCAGATTGGTCGTATTCGCAAACGACAGGAAGACAGCCAAGCGCTGCGGAGAGCTGATAGGAAAGTTCATCATGGCACCTGTAAAGACAAAAATCAGGCGCGTAAAGCGGCCTGAGGATTTCTACAGACTTCTGCTGCCACCCGAGATGCCAAGAATGAGCCTTAGGGTCCTTAACGCCACCTACCGCAGCATTCTGAAGCTTCCACTGCTCCCTTCTGGAGGTACTGAGGGGATAGAATTCACTCGCTTCGCAAAAATGCTCTCAGCTGATGTAAGCAGGGGAGCGCTTGTACTTGGAAGGGTTGAAGATAAAATCTTCAGCCTTGATCCAGGCGACCTTTACAGGCACGCATACATCATCGGCGGAACTGGAAGCGGAAAAACGAACCTGCTTAAGATAATCATAAAGGGTCTGCATGATCTCGGTTATCCGGTTTTCGTTATCGATCCGCACGGCGAGCTAAGCGAGGAGATGGTGAGGGTAATAGGCGACTCCGTATTCCTGCATCCCGTATATTCGCCATTCGGAATTAACCCGCTCGATCTGCCTGCAATGAAGGACAAGAACCAGCAGGTGCTCATGAGTGTTGACGAGCTGATGAACCTGTTCAGCAACGCCTTCCACCTTCCAGAGACTGCGATGAATGTTCGCTACATTCTCCAGACAGTCACGAGGCAGATATACAAGCTTGGAGGAGTTCCAACCCTTGCAGGCCTTTACAAGGTCATCACAGCCATCTACAACGGCCAGGATGTTGGTATTTCGGATCAGCAGTTCAGGGAAGAAGAGAAAGCGCTGAGAAACATGCCCGGACAGAGTTTTGTTTCCACGCTTTCAAGGCTTCAGATATTCGCGAGCGATAGCATGCTGAGAGCGATCACTTCCTCGACAACAGTTGATATCGGAAGATTTCTCGAAGAAAAGAGGACAGTATTCTTCTCGCTCTCCCAGAGACACATCGGACTAACTGCCAGCGCGCTCCTGGCTTCAACGATTCTTCTGAAGATATACTACACGAAGTTGATCCGGCACGAGGAAAAGAGAGACGAGCACGTCTTTGTAGTCATAGACGAGTTTCAGACCCTTCAAAGCCTTCCAATTCTCGCAACAATCCTGAGCGAGGCGAGAAAGTTTGGACTGCATTTGATCGTTGCCCACCAGTATGCAAAGCAGCTAAGCGATGACGTCAGGCAGGCCGCGATCACGAATGCCGGGGTGAAGTTCATATTCAACGTTTCGGGAGAAGACGTCGGCCTTCTCGCAACTGTAGACCCCGGCTTTGGGAAGGAAATAAAGAGCCTCATCGGATCGCTTTCTACTGGTCAATGCGTTGTGAAGCTCGGCTCGAGAGCTGGTGATGAATCTCTACCTCCGCTTCTTCTGAAGGTAGATGAATTCAGGGCAGAAGAGGTTAGAACGATCGAACAGGCGAGAACGGACGAATTCCGGCCCAAGGAAGTACCATTCGACTTTGAAATGATAAATCCAATTTTCAGGTACATTGATCCGCCCTCTGTCATTCCGCAGAGAATAATTCACACACTGATTTCATTGGGCGGTTCCGCTTCAATTGGCGACATATCAGATGCTACGGGTTTGAAGCAGGAGACGGTGAACAAGGTCATCTCGATGATGGTATCAAAAGGTTACATCCAGAAGACCGGCTTCAAAAACAGGATGTTCGTAAAACTTTCGAACGGATTCATCAGAGATTTCCTGAACTCCTGCGATTCAGAAGGAGAGAAGGAACTGATTGAGAAAGCCGTTAACCATTACCTTAGAAACAGCTACTACGTCGCTCAGACGAAAGCCTGCGTCGGGGAAAGGCCGAAACTCGTTTGCATACCATTCGATGGCCATTATCTGGATTACCAGAACGCGGTCGAAGTTGAGATCGCTGATAAAAGCGAGGAGGATCTGTCGGAAATCATGAAAAGAGATACCCCTTTCAAAGTCAGGCATGTCTGGTGCAGGGGTGAGAGCTTTCAGAAGGTAACGGATTGCGCCAGAAAATGGTCCAACAAAAGAACCGTAATTTTTGCTGTGTTTGGTGAAGAAATTAAGGTGGGTGAGGTTGAGGTGGGATCAATGTTTGGGAAAAAGAAGCTGGAAAAACAGCCCGTTTCTGAGGTTGAGAACTCCTTTGTTGAGGACTTCGATAAAGATGTTTCTAAAGAAAGTTTGGAAAAAAAGGTATCCCCAACGCTTAAAGCAAGGGTTGCTCTTGCTCTCGGTAATGATCTGGCCGAAAGGATCAGGGCTAACGGGCTGATGGATGATCTTTTGAGCGCTGCAGCGGCAAAGAACCTTTCATGGGAAGAGATTACCGAGACTGCATTGAAAATGCTAAAAATGAAGGAAGGCCAAGCAGAAGGCGAGCCAGTTCAAAAAACCAGTAAGCCGATTTCAAAGGATTCGATCGAATCACTCGCGAAACTTAATCCAAATATAAGCGTCGAAACGGTAAAGGAACTCTATGAAATGCTCCTGGACAGATTCAGAAAAATACTTTCCCTTGGACTCGACAGCAATGAGACCATGGGGGTATTTAAGGAAATTCTGGCACAGATTGACTACACTGCAGAACTTCTTTCACCAAATGCAAAGATTGAAAGTGCTGACGAATCGCGAAAGGATGACTTTGGTTGCGGAAAGCGAGTCAAAAATTTTGAACCGTGTGAATGAATGGTTGGATATAACACCCATCAGCCAATGATTTCCTTTTTATTTCCTCGACATCTTAAAGGTCGTGCACCCAAACCCGGAAAGGTTCTGCGGAATCTAAATCAGGAAAAAAATAAAATAAAAAGTTCAATACCTCCTCCTGAGCAAATAGGCTGCAGCAAGAAGCCCTGCAATTGCTAAAGCAGCTTCAAAGCCCGGAATCAATGGCTTCTCCTCTGGCTTAGCGGGCAGGGGAGTTGTCGTTACTGGCGTAGTTACTGGCGTTGTTGGCGTAGGAGTTGGCTTTTCAGCTGGTTTGATCACAGCTGCAAAGTAGCTGAAGCTTTGCGTTTCGGCTT
>CAYSRI010000087.1:0-906 GCA_964433405.1 uncultured archaeon
CCTGATATTGACAACCACGCTACCTGAATTCGTGAACTCACTTAGAGTGAGGGGGTTTCTGAGGGAAATAATGCTTCTAAGCTACAGGGCAATTCAGATTCTTCTGGATGAGGCAGAAAACTTAAGAATTTCCGCTGAAGCGAGGCTCGGATTCTTGGAGCTGCGAAGATGGATAAAAACGACGGCCCTTATTGGCTATATGATATTTCTACGATCTTTTGAAAGGGTTGAGAAATTCGAGATGGCCAAGGAATCAAGATGTTATTCAGGAATTTTTCCCTCGAGCAGATTGGATAATGGGGGAAAGATCCCTGCAGTTCTGATTTTTTTAGCCATTTTCTCGGGGCTGCTTGTATGATCGAAACGGTCGATCTATGGTTCTCCTATGGTGATAGAGAGGTATTGAAAGGAGTAAACTTTATGGCAAAGCAATCAGAGGTCACGGTTGTTATGGGCAAAAATGGAGCGGGAAAAACAACGCTTCTTCTTCACCTAAACGGGCTTCTCAGGCCGAATAAGGGGGAAGTTAGGCTCAACGGAGTCAGGGTTAGGTACGATAGGAAGGGGCTTTTTGAGCTGAGAAGGAAAGTTGCCTTAGTCTTCCAGAATCCTGATGATCAGATTATAGCCCCAACTGTCTGGGAAGAAGTAGCTTTTGGGCCAGCAAATGTGGGTTTAAGTCTGGAGAACGCAAAAAGGGCTCTGAAGCTCGTCGGGCTCGAGGATTACGAAAAAAGGCTCTGTGCTCAGCTTAGCTGCGGTGAAAAGAAAAGGCTTTCAATTGCCGATGCGATTGCAATGGATCCAGATTTCGTGGTCATGGACGAACCGACTGCTGGTCTTGATCAGCCAGGATTCGACTCTATACTGGAGCTGATTCTGATGCTCAGGGACCTCGGAAAGGGA
>CAYSRI010000087.1:916-6466 GCA_964433405.1 uncultured archaeon
AGTTGTAATCGCCACACATGACCTTGAGCTCGCAAGCAAAGCGGGAGACAGGTTCTACTACCTCGATGCAGGAAAGATCGTTTACGAAGGAGAAAGCATAAACTACGGACTGGCAAAAAGACTGGGAATAAGAGGTTTCGCCGGAATGATAATGGTTTCCAATCCCAATGAGAGTTCTGCAGAGCAAATTATCAATTTTAACGGAGATTCGGAGCCTGAAATCCTTGAAAAGATCCTGAAAGCTGTCTTAAAGGCTTACAGCGGAGAAAGCATTTTGCTTAAGACAGGAGAAGGATTCATAGAGGGGATTAGAAGACTCTTGGAGGGGCTGAAATGAAAGCAACAAAGCCCGAAGTTATTGGCGTAATTTTCGCAAAACTTAGGCCAGATAGAGAAGATGTTTTCGTCGATATAGGCTGCGGCACAGGAGGGGTTTCTGAGTTCTTTGCACCATATGTTAGAAAAATTTTTGCAGTTGATCTCGACGAAAGAGCCGTTGAGGAAACAAGAAACAGGCTGAAATCATTCAATTCCGAAGTTTTACTCATGAACGGACTTGAATTCCTGAAAGAATACGACTACGACATTGTTTTCTTTGGCGGAACGAAGCAGATCGAAGAAATGCTCGAAATTGCGTGCAAAAAGGCTAAAAGACTTGCTGTAATCGCCGCAAGGATTGAAGTGGCCATCAGATCCTTCGAGAAGATCAAAAGCCTTGGAATGAGGGGAGAGCTACTCGTAATTAACATATGGAGGAACTACGAGCTTGCAGGTGAAACGGCTTTTAAGCCCCTCAACCCTGTCTTCTTGGTGGTCGGATGCTCATCGGAGTAAGTTTGGGTCCTGGTGATCCCGAACTGCTGACTCTAAAGGCAATTAGAGTTATCAGAGAGGCAGACGAGGTTATCGTGCCCGGTGAAAATGCGGAGAAGCTTATCAGACCATACAGGGTTCCTAGGGTGGTTGAATTTCCGATGGGAAAGGGTCAAGAGATTGCAAAAAGACTTGCGGGCGAAATTGCCGAGAGATGCCGGACAGAAAAGATTGCGTTCTGCTGCCTGGGCGATGCGGCCCTGTATTCCACATTCTCGCTCTTGGCTGAAGAGGTGCTAAAAATAGCGTCCGATGTGGAGATCGAGATTGTCCCGGGTGTAAGCGTCGTTTTCTCGGCTCTCGCAATCACAAAGACGTTCGTTAAAAAGTCTCTTCTGATTACCGTAGATTTCGAACCCGAAGTCGTGGCGGTGTTAAAGGCTAAGAAGAGCAGGGAAATAGCGGAAAAGCTCAGGAAATTGGGCTACAAGGATCTGAAATTCATTGAAAGGCTTCACATGGAGGGACAGAAAATAAGCGATACCGTTCCGATAGAGGCCGACTATTTCTCGCTGGTTCTAGGGGTGAAAAGGTGAAGGTTCACTTTGTCGGTTTCGGACCTGGAGACCCTGAGCTGCTCACAGTGAAGGGTTACAAAGTTCTTAAGGAAGCGGATGTCATAATCTATCCTGGCTCGATAATTCCAGAAGAAAGCCTTTCAGAGTTTAGGGCTCTCAAGATCAACAGCCACGGAATGAAGCTTGAGGAGATAGTTGAAACGATTGAAAGATACGTCAAAGAAGGAAAAAAGGTTGTCAGAGTTCAGAGCGGAGATCCAAGTATATACGGGGCGATAAGGGAGCAGATCGAAGAGCTGGAAAAGAAGGGTGTTGAGTGTGAAGTCATTCCAGGAATTAGCAGCGTATTCGCGGCCTCTGCAAGAGTAAAGGTTGAATTAGCCACCTCCGACACTCCCACACTTATAATAACCCGTGCGGCCGGTAAAACTCTCGAACAGGATGAAATCGAGAAGCTTGCAGAAACAAACTCGACGCTGGTCTTTCTTCTGAGTTCTGCAAGGATAGGGGAGATATCGGAAAAGATTCTAAAAATCAGAGGCGACGAGCCAGCTTTGATTGCATACCGGGTTTCTCAGAAGGAAGAGAAAATTATTGAGGGTAACCTTTCAGAAATAGCGGAAAAATCTGCGGGAATTGAAAGAATGGCGGTATTTATAGTAGGAAAAGCTTTAAAGGAGGCAAGGAGGTCGAGACTATACGCGTAGCAGTTATTTGCTTCGAGAAGGATCTGGAAAGGATGAAAAAAATTGCTGAATTCTTGAAAGCAGATCTATTCATTTACGGAAAAGAGCCTGAAGATTATGATGCATTCGTTTACAGGGCAGCGGCGGGAATAGTGGTTAGAAAATTTTGCAGATCGCTTAAAAGCAAGTTTGAAGGTCCCGCAGTCGTTGTTTTGGATCCTACGCTAAGCTATGCTATTCCGCTGCTCGGAGGACATGAGGGGGCAAACGAGATTGCAAAAAGACTTGAGGAGATCGGGGTAAAAGCCGTGATCACAACTTCCGCGGAATTTCAAGAGGGTTACTCAATCGGTACTGGCTTCAGAAGAAATTCAGGATCGGACGAGATCGTAAATGCGGTGAAAGCCGCCATGAATGAGCTTGGCATATCCAGCAGGGAAGTGAAGATCATTGCAACAGCTCTGATAAAGAGAAGAACCCCGGCGTTCAGAGAGGCAGCAAAAATCCTTGGAATTCCTGCGGGATTCGTATCCAATTATGGAATAAATTCCATGAAAGTGAGAGAGAGTGCCGCAGTAAGGATTGGGCTTAAGAGTGTTGCAGAAGCCTGTGCCCTTTATTATTCAAAGAACAAGGAGCTCGTAATGCCAAAAAAAGTTTACGGGGGTGTTACCGTTGCCATCGCAAGGTAAGCTTTATGTTGTTGGAATCGGGCCAGGAAGCAAGGATTTGCTTACTTTAAGGGCATATGAGGTTATCAGGAACGCTGAAGTCGTTATAGGTCACAGAAGGTATATTGATCTAATTAGAGATCTTGTTAGGGGCGAAATAGTGGAGAGCGCGATGAGAAAGGAGCTTGAAAGGGTGAAGCTTGCCGTAGAGCTTGCCAAGGAGAAGAATGTCTGCCTAGTCAGCGGTGGAGATCCCTGCATATATGGTATAGCCTCCCTAGTCGAGGAATATCTGTCTTCTAACGGGATAAGCCTGAATTACGAAATTGTCCCTGGAGTATCGGCACTCAATGCTGCAAACTCTCTTCTAGGCTGTGCAGTCAGTGGGGATCATGCTGTAATAAGCCTGAGCGACAACCTCACCAGCTGGGAGAAGATAGAGCACAGACTGAGGCTTGCGCTCCGAAGCGACGTGCCTGTGGTTGTATACAATCCATCAAGCAGAAGAAGGTCTGAAAACCTGAAAAAGGCCTTTGAGATAGTTTTATCAGAGAGAGGAGATGTAAAAGTTGCGGTCGTGAAAAATGCATACAGAGATGGCCAAGAAGTTTTTGTTAAGAATTTGCGCGAATTGAATCCTGAAGAGGTGGACATGAGTACAATTTTGATAATTTCGTCCTCGGAAACCATTTCCACTGACAGAAGAATGCTCACCCCCAGGGGCTACAGTCTCAAGTACGAAGTCGGGGCAAAAACAAAAATGGCAAGGGAGATTGCAGAACAGAGCGCCGGAATCCTGAGAAGCATAATTCCAGGTAACACGCTCAAGGATGAGATTGTAAGAAGGGCGGTCATGGCCACGGGAGATCTCAGCTACAGAGATCTGTTGGTTTTCAAAGGGGATCCCCAAGACGGTGTGGAAGCCCTTCGGAAGGGGGCTGAGATAATAGTGGACGTAGAGATGGTTAGGGTCGGCCTAAGAGCTGAAGCTATCGCAGCAGTAAATTTCGGGGAGGAAACGGAAAGAACAAGAACGGCTGAGGGCATTCTTAGACTGAAAGAAAAAATAGAGGGTAGCGTAGTTGGAATAGGAAATGCTCCCAGTGCTGCTAAGGCTGTATGTGATATTGCCGAGAGACATAGGCCGGCATTCATTGTTGCAACTCCTGTGGGCTTTGTCGGTGCCGAAGAAGCAAAAGAAATGGTAAGAAGGCTGAATGCCCCCTCCATTACGACTTTGGGAACGAAAGGTGGAAGTGGAGTCTGTGCTGCAATTCTGAACTGCCTGATCGAGCATGCGAGATCCCATTGAGCTTTACGAGTATCCGAAAGAGTGGATCAGGAAAGGTGCGGAAAAAAGGATTTCCAGCGGTCTATACATCTTGACTCCAAATGGCTGGCTCAGGAGAGGAATAACCACAGGAACTACGGCCAGCGCTGCAGTTTTGGCCTCTATTTCATCCTTAAGGCAAAAAGTCAAGAGGGTTACCGTCAGCACGCCTGTGGGAATCGACGTAAGGGTTGCAGTTTCTGCCAAAAATGGGCTAGCGAGAGTAAGAAAGTTCTCCGGCGACCATGCATTTGATGCAACCGATGGAGTGGTTTTTGTTGCAAGGACTATTGAGCAAGAAGGAATTAGACTCGGGAGAGGCATTGCAAGAGAAGCAGATTTCGTCGTTAGCCCAGCAGCAAGAAGGCAGCTGATGGAGAACTACAAAAAGGTCTGCCAGGATTTCGGCTACGAAGGGGGTGTGCTGATCGAAGCCGAATTCACGCGGAAAAGTAACAGGCTGAACGGGATCGCAATTCTCGGCACAACTGGCTTTGTCGAACCATGGTGCGAGGAGCTTCTGAAAACCAAGATAGAGATAGCAAAACGCTACGAAAGAATCGCCGTCACAACTGGCAGAGATAGCTGGAAGACCGCGATGAAGCTTTTTCCCGAATTTCAGCCGTTCGTTTTCGGTGTGCATCTAATGGAAATACTTAAAGCCCATGAAGGGGAGATCGTGTTAGTCGGAAAGAGGGGACTGCTAAAGCACGTTTTTGGCTCCGAAAATCCTAAAGATGTTTTAAAATCAGCAAGGGAGTTTGGAAACGTTCTGGAGGTGATCGTTTGCTGAATATAGTCGGGGTAGGAATATGCGAGGGGCAGATAACTGAAAGGGCTTCTAGACTAATATCCCAAGCGGAAGTTGTTTTCGGTAGCAGAAGAGCTTTGATGCTAGCCTCGAAGTTCATATCAGGCAAATTCTTTGAGATAAGGAGGTTCGAAAACGAAACATACAGGGAAATTGAATGCCTTGCAGAAAATAAAAACGTGGTTGTGCTTTCAACAGGGGATCCGATGGTTGCGGGACTGGGAAAGAGATTGAAGGGTAACGTGGAGCCAGGTATTTCAAGTGTCCAGCTGGCTCTGGCAAAGCTGAAAGAGGATCTTTGCAGCACCGTTGTCATTGATGCACATGGAAAGAAGGCTGAGGATGAGCTTGAGCTGATAGAAAGACGAAATCTACTAATTTTGGCAGATAGAAGCTTCGATCTCTCCCTTCTAGGAAAAAGGAGAGTTGCATTGATCGAAGATATATGTGGAAACGAGAGAATTTCTTTTGGCAGAGCTGAAGATCTCACAATTTCATCAGATTATTCGATAATCTTCGTTTGGAAGTGAGCGGTCGGAGACTGTGAAAAGAAGAAACAGAACGAAAAGATAATCAAGACTGGAAACTGCAGCAGAATTCCTTTAAACTTTGGGCCAATCTAAAATAACCGAAGTCTTGAGTTTTATGGGGGCAGTATTTC
>CAYSRI010000088.1:0-3510 GCA_964433405.1 uncultured archaeon
TCAGCAGTACCGCCATTGTATTTCGACTTCTGTCAGAACTGGGCTTTTCTGAGGAGGTTAGGAGAGAGACACTCATGGTAACGGTCTTTGAAGACATCTACGCAATAATGATACTTGCAATTCTACCGAGTCTCAAATTTGGGAGTTTAGAATTTGCGGAAATACTGAGATTGGTGGTTATTTCTATAACCATAACAGCGATTCTCGTCGCTTTCGGGCTAACCCTCATTAGAAAAATCTTTATTTGGGTGGTTGCCGTAAATGAAACAGGAGTTGCAATAATTCTCGGTTCAGTGTTTCTTTTTGCAGCTATTTCAAAATACTTCGGTTTATCTCCAGCCTTAGGTGCTTTTGCCGCAGGATTGGCCCTTTCAGCTCATCCAAAGAATTCGGAGATTGGCGACTATTTGAGGCCACTGAGAGAGATGTTTCTAATCGTGTTCTTTGTCGTTCTCGGCTCGGAAGCAGGAATGATAAATGCGTTCAGTCCATTACTCTTACTGGCCCCCTTTATCGTATTTCTAAGATTTTTAGTCTTCACTTCGGCGAACTGGCTCACTGCAGGAAAAACTCTGGAAGAAAGCTTGAAAATCGGCTTCGTTGCGAGTTGCGTAGGAGAATTTGGAATGATAATAACCTACGAAGCAGCAAGATTGGGCTTAGTTTCCATGGAATTCCTAACGCTATCTGCAATTTCAATTATTCTCGGAGCCTTGATTTCTTCAAGGTTAAGCAAGAGTGCTGACGACTACGCTGCTAAAATATCCTCAGCTATACCCGATGAAGTGAAGACTGTTGTAAACAGGATTTCAGTAAATGTACATAGAATCGTGAATGGTAGAGCGAGTGTGGTTGTACGCGAAACATTCTTCAAAATTATCAGAAACGTCTTGATCCTCGTTCTGACGATTATGCTCGGATCCGCGTTCCTTTATGTCTCCGATCACCTGTTTCCGACACTGAGCGTTTATATCTCTGTTATCATTTTATCTGCGATAATTTTAGCAATCGTTCTTATCGCTATTAACACAAGGGCACACGCAAAGGAATTGTGCCTAGTTTTTGTCAAAGAAGACAAATTGGGCCTCGTTTTAGAGGAGGCTCTGGTTAGCACAACATTTTTCTCTCTGTTACTTCTGAGTCTCGGTTTAACTATCCTAGCCGCGGGAAGTTTTCTTGTTGCCATTGTAGATAGATTATACAACATCGATATAGCGCACTTTGTCGCTCTCGCGGCTCTAAGCCTGTTTCTTGCTGTCATCCTCGTAGGGTATATTAAGATGAAGAAGATATCGTTTTAGCTTCAGAAACGTATTTAAGAACTCTCGAAGGATTTCGGTGTGCGAGTTGCCCATACTCCGGATGCGGATGATGCGTTCATGTTCTACGCAATGATGAACAGAAAGATCCCGCTGAGCTTTGAAGTTGAAAACGTAGTCGAGGACATTGAATCCCTCAACAGAAAGGCATTCTCAGGAGAATATGAGGTTACTGCTTTATCTGTGCACGCTTATGCTTATGTTGCAGATAGATATAGGCTTCTTTCTGCTGGAGCAAGCGTTGGAGACGGTTATGGACCAGTGGTTGTCTCTAGAGAAGATGCGTCTCTAAAAAATGCAACTGTTGCAGTTCCAGGAAAGCTAACTACTGCTCACCTTCTCCTAAAGCTTGCAGTCAACGCAAAAACCGTTGAAATGAGATTTGACAAGATCTTGGATGCGGTTAAAAAAGGTGAAGTTAAAGCGGGACTTTTGATCCACGAAGCCCAGTTAAGCTACGAGGACCATGGATTGAAAAAGGTTCTGGACTTATACGAGTGGTGGCACTCTAAGACTGGGCTTCCATTACCCTTGGGTGTTAATGCAATAAGAAGGGATCTGAACCTAGAATTGCAGAAAGAGTTCCTAAGGGCAATGAAGGGGAGCATAAAGTATGCTCTCGAGCATCCAGAAGAGGCTTTAAACTACGCTCAAAGATACGCCCGTGGTATGAGCCGAGAGAAGCTAAAAAAGTTCGTGTTGATGTATGTAAATGATTACACGCTGGAAATGCCCGAAAGAGTTGTGAAGGCCATTGAGATCTTATTCGAAATGGCCGAAGAGAGGGGAATAGTTAAAAAACCACCCTTGGATGTGCTTAGAGATGTCGATTAGGGAGATCGAGGATCTTTTCAGGAAAGACGTTCATGAGCTCGGATGCATGGTAAACAGCAGTGAACCGGTTACGTTCTCAATCAACGCTCACATAAACTACAGCAACGTCTGCGAAACGAAATGCAGGATCTGTGCATATCATCGAGGAAAACAGTTTACTCTGAGCGTTGAGGAAGTCGTTAACGAAGCTTTGAAAGCAAGCAGAGCAGGAGCAAAGGAACTTCACATTGTGGGATCGCATAATCCCGAATTGGGCATTGAGTACTTTGAGGAAATTTTCAAAAAGATTTCTTCACAATGCAACGCCACAATTAAGGCTTTGACTGCTGCTGAGGTTTATTATTATGCAAAAAAGGAGAAAATTAGTATTAGGGAGTTTCTCAATCGATTAAAGTGTGCTGGACTTGAGATACTTGCAGGAGGGGGAGCTGAAATACTCGTGGATAGTGTTAGAAAGGAGATTTGCCCAAGAAAGTGCAAAAGCGAAGAATGGCTAAGAGTAATGAGGATAGCCCACGAAACTGGAATCAAAAGCAATGCAACAATGCTCTTTGGACATTTGGAAAGCATAAGACACAGGGCAATTCATCTTTATAAGCTAAGAAAGCTTCAGGATAGGACGAAAGGATTTCTCGCATTCATACCACTTCCGTTTCATCCCGAAGGGACCGATTTTAGCTTCGAACCCTCTCCTGTGGACATACTTAAAACTATAGCGGTTTCAAGACTTGTGCTTTCGAATTTCAAGGGTATAAAGGCCTACTGGGTAATGCTCGGGCTGGAGCTTGCCGAAATCGCCCTGAGCTATGGGGCGAATGATCTCGACGGAACCGTAGGGAAAGAAAGGATTGCGCACTCCGCAGGTGCCAAGAGCCCTGAAGGGCTTGGAGTTGGGGAACTGGTAAGAATTATAAGAAATGCAAACAGAATACCAGCTGAAAGAGATGCTTTCTTCAACATCCTGAAGGTTTATGAGGATCGGAAAGTTCGGATTTGTTAATAACTTTCTCCCCTATTACAGGCTCGAAAGGGAAGGAAAATACGAGATCATTGAGGGAACTCCGAGAAAACTTGCAGAAATGTACGAACGTGGAGAGATTGTTTACGCTCCAATACCTGCATTTGAGCTTATTAAGAAGGGCTATAATCCAGGAAGGTTTTGCGTAGCCTCAGATGGGGAGGTATACAGCGTGATTGTCGTTTCAAGAAGAAAAAGGCTGGATGACTCTCCAATTGCTATTACAGGTAATTCATTGACGTCTGCAAACATGATTAGGATTATAAAGGCTGAAAAAGGTTTGATAAACAAACTTGTAGTTTTAAATGGAAAAGTGGATGACATGCTGCGAGATTTTGA
>CAYSRI010000088.1:3520-6453 GCA_964433405.1 uncultured archaeon
CACTGGTCATTGGAGACGAGGCGATAAAAGCCCGAATGGTATACAGAGTAATCATGGATCTCGGAGAAGAGTGGAAAGAGTTAACAGGTCTGCCAGCCGTTTTTGGAGTTTCAGTCTCTAGGGTAGAGGGTATTGATGAAGAACTCCTGAACTCCCTGAGATGGGGGAAAGAGCACATGGAGGAAGTTGTAAAAGTTGCAAGCGAAAAATTCAGGCTTCCAGAAGAATTTCTTAGAAAATACTTTGACAAGCTGATCCATGAGCTAGGAAATAAGGAAAAGAAATCTCTGGAAGTTTACGGTGAGCTCTGCCATGAACATGGATTACTCTGAACTTTTCAGCTTATCTCTTCCTGAGCTCGGAAGAATTGCGAACCGGATTACGCTTGAGAAGTGTGGCGATCTAGTTACCTTCGTTGCCGATGCTACGATAAATTACACGAATGTCTGCAATTCAAAGTGCAAGTTTTGCGCATTTTATGCGAAAAAGAAAGAAGAGGAATTCACTCTGAGTCACGAAGAGATCCTGAAAAGAGTTGAAAAAGTGGTGAAGCTAGGAGCAACTCAGATCATGCTTCAGGGCGGACTTAATCCCGAACTCAAGCTTAAATGGTTTGAAGAACTTTTTTCAAAGATAAAATCAACTTTTCCGCAGATTCACCTGCACAGCCTTTCCCCTCCTGAAATCCACTTCCTTTCGGAAATTGAGGGTTTGAGCTACAGGGAAATCCTTTCAAGGCTGAGAAAAGCCGGGCTGGATTCTCTGCCCGGAGGTGGGGCTGAGATACTTGTGGACAGTGTCCGCAAACATTTAAGCCCGAGAAAATGCAGCAGTGAAGACTGGCTTAAAGTCATGAAAACGGCACACAATCTCGGAATTCCCACAACCGCTACAATGGTTTTTGGACACGTTGAAACTGACGAAGACATTTTAGAACATCTTTTGAAAATAAAGGAACTTCAGAATGAAACGAAGGGTTTCACAGCGTTCATTCCTTGGACATTCCATCCCGGGAAAACTGAGCTTGAATTCATCGAAAAAGCAAGTGCTACGAGATATCTCCGTGTTCTGGCTGTTTCGAGAATTGTCCTCGACAACTTCAGGAATGTTCAGGCTTCATGGTTAAGCCAGGGCTTCGAAGTAGCAAAGCTCGCCCTATTCTTCGGAGCAAACGATTTTGGCGGGACAATGTTCGAAGAAAGCGTAATAAGGGCTACAGGAAAGGAGTTCAAACCGGCAACTTTTGATGATATAGTCAGTGCAGTAAAGTCAGTAGGGCGCAGAGTTGCGAGAAGGGATACGTACTACAGAATTTTAGAGATTTTGTAATTATTAGTATAATATGTTTATTGACAGGATTAGCGGTTTCACGGTAATTAGGCGCTTATAAAAACATAGAAAGGTTTTTATTACCAAATACTTCCACGGTCACTTCAGCTGAAACGCCGAACAATACAGCTGTGAATCCGTCCACTCCCGGATTTGAAGCCTTAATGGCAATCTTTGGTTTTATAGGTGCTATCTACCTGCTGAAAAGAAGACAGTGAACAATTTTCAATTTTTATTTTTTGGTAACCGATCGTAAAAATCGACATTCACCTCAAATGAATACAGTCTCCAGCGTAGATCTTTTGTCCACCGACAATTATTGCACCATCCTCAGAAAGATTTGCTATTCCAGAAAATTCTCCTGCAGGGGTTATAACTCTGACGTATCTCCCCAAAGTGACACAAAGCTCTCTGTATCTTTGAAAAAGCTCAACCCAGTTTCCAGAAACAAGCTCCGAGTAATTTTCGTTGAAATTTCTTGTAAATCTTTCAAAGACTTCTAACCTATTAATTTTATAAAAACTTGATATACTGGTTGCATATCCTTTAAGTTCTTTAGGAATTTCATTCTCCACATTTATCCCTATACCAACAATTGCCTTATCGTTTGCAATTTCCCCAAGGATTCCGGAAAACTTCAGATCTCCCAGAAGAACATCGTTCGGCCACTTTATCCTTGCCTTTGGAATAGCTTCGGCTAAAGATAAAGCCGAAATCATTGTAAGCTTTGCCGCTTCGTAAACGGGTAGGGTGATGGAAAAGTAAAGTCCACCCCTCTCGCTGAACCATCTTCTGCCGAATCTGCCCCTTCCCGCAGTCTGGCGGTCTGCAAAGAATAGGCAGAACTTCTTGCACCTTTCCCTAGCCCTCTCATTTGTCGAATCAACAACCTCGTAATAATAAAATTCTTCCAAAAAGCTTAGATTCCTAAATGCTATTTCCGCAAAGTATCGGGCTTCCCCTTCAGCCTTAAGATCTCTAGTAATTCTAAGTTCTGAAAACGATTCCCGCATATCCGACAACAAAGTTCTTGTCTGCTACTTCCCCGCTCGTAGAGTAATCCACGAGTTCAGCTCTAGCATTTTTATGCTTTGCATAATTCATGGCAACGGCGATTGGACCGTATCCACAAACACTAGCATCTATTTCGTATATTTTAGTATAGTATTTTGCAATGTCCATCGATAAAATTGCCTCAATTATGATTCTGTCTCTTTTCCTGCATTCCGCATCGCTTAGATAATGATGCATGTCTGAGGAGGCTATAACAACGATTCTTCTGCCAGTTCTTTTTTCAGCCTCGATTATTTCATCTGCTACGTCTTTTGCTGAGTCCTCATCTTGAAGTCTCATGCATATTACCACGATTCTGAAATTTTTGTGGGCAAACTGCAGAAAAGGAATCTGAACTTCCGCGCTGTGCTCCTCAATATGCGCCAGCTCATCTTCAGCAACAATGTGCTTCGGCATTGCCCTTATAAATTCAATATCGCTTTCAACTTCGCCAAGTGGGGTTCGCCAGGTTTGTGTTGAAACCGCAATCGGCAGTCCGTAACCTGTGTGATTTGGACAAACAATAACGAATGTTTCCGCATCTGGAAGCA
>CAYSRI010000089.1:0-6384 GCA_964433405.1 uncultured archaeon
CTTTCGGAAGGGGAGTTAGCAGCAACGGTAAGTTAAAAACCCTTGCAAAGGAATTAGATAAAAGAAAATTTTGCGAATGGAATTCTGACTTGTTGAGAAATTAACAGATAATTTCAAAATCCCCAATTTTTCCTTCGGCCTCATCCCTTCTTTCCCTGTGTTCCCTGAGAAAATCTACCATCAATTCAGAAGCGAATTTTTTACAACTTCCACATAGTAGCTTACCAGATCTGCAATCCTCCTCGATTCTCTTTAGTTCTTCATCGTCTTCGATGAGATGTAAAGAGTAAAACTCAAAAATAACACACTTCTCGGGCTCACCGCCTAAGCGCTTTTGTTCCTCAGAAGTCGGCCTACCTCCTGTCAATGCGTTCTTGAGCTTTTTAACTGCTACATCAGGTTCATCAAGTAGTGAAATGTAGCTTTCAGGCTTACTCGAGCTCATTTTTCCTCCCGTAAGCCCTGTGGTAAACTTGTGATATATAGAACTGGGCGGAATAAACCCAAATCCTCCTAGTTTTATTTCAAGATCCCTGATGGCCCTCTCGATCTCCTGGGGTTTTCCGTAAATGTCCACGTGACCTTCAAAACTCCTAAATTCGAAACCTAACTCCGAAAGCCTCTTAAGTAAATCATTCCTCTTGCTTCTCACTCTCAAGCCATTATCGATTTTTTCAAAGGAGAACAGATTTATTCTAGAGGCCAAATCCCTCGTTAGCCTCAAATGAGGATCCTGATCCGCCCCCACGGGCACGATCACGGGTTTCGGACCTCCAAAATTTTTGAGCTGTGGTTGAAGAATGTCTGCAGACTGAATTAGAGAGACAAATGCCTTTGAAATCTGTGTGTCACCGCTGAAGCCATATATCGCTCTCATTTCATTAAGATTTACCTCAGCAGACAATTCATAAGCCAGATCCTTAACTACTGCATTCTTTGACTGAAAGTAAATCAATGCATCTTTTTCAAGGCCCAGAGCAATTATGCTCTTCACGTAATCCATTCCTATCTGCTTGGTTTTTTCGTAGCTCAATCCGCGTACCAGGTGGGCCTCCATGTCGGCAATAGCGACGAAAGCTCTCGCTCCCAGTTTCTGATGCCAGATGATCTCGTCCATCGTCATCTTGTGTCCGAAGTGAATGGCTCCTGAAGGCATAAATCCCGACATAACGGCAAAATCCTTTCCGCAAGTAATCGCCTCAACGATTCTCCAGTAATCCCGATGTCCGAAAATTATCCCCCGACGCATTAACCTGTGAGGCTTTGGTATCGAGTTTAGCAATTCGCCGAAGGGGCTGATTCCACACTCTTCGAGTAATCTCTTATAGTCAATGACACCTTCGATTTCCCAAGGCGTAATCACACTTTTCCGTTTGCATTAGGTTAATATTCTTTGTGCAGAGTGACTTCGATGATTCAGATAATGGGCGCAGGTGCCCTTGGATCTCTCCTCGGGGCCCTAATCCAACTATCAGGCTACAATGTCGTATTCGTCGCTAGAGGAGAGCAACTTGAGGCTCTTAAAAAAAGACTGATAGTTTCCGGGCTGATTAATGCAGATCTCAAGGTTAAAGCTGTTGAAAAACCGACCGATGCTGAACTGACATTTTTCACGGTTAAGGCCTACGATACAGAAGGAGCCGCGAGAGCTTTGAGCAAAGTAGACCCCGGAATAGTCTGCAGTGTTCAGAACGGTTTAGGTGTTGAGGACGTGATCAAAAAATACGTTGATAAGGTAGTAAGAGGGGTTACAAGTTACGGAGCAAATCTTAAGGATTTTGGACACGTAGTTTACGCAGGTGAAGGATGCATTTATCTGCCGAACAACTCTCTGGGAAGAGAGGTTAAAAGGATTCTAGCCAATGCGAAGCTAAATTTAGAGCTTGTGGAAAACATTGAATTTCGAATATGGGCCAAAGCTGTGGTGAATTCTACAATCAATCCACTGACAGCAATATGCAAAGTCCGAAACGGAAGAATTGTTGAAAACGAATATCTATGGAATCTAGCTTCTCAAATCGCAAAGGAGGGGGAAGAACTGATGAAAAAACTGGGGTACGAGTTCGATGCTGTTTCTGAAGTGAGAAAGGTTGCAATGGCAACGGCGAAAAACAGGTCTTCAATGCTTCAGGATATTGAGAAGGGAAAGAAAACGGAGATAGACTACATAAATGGCGTATTGATTGAAAAATGCAGAGAAATGGGCTTGAACTGCTATGCAAATGAGTTCGTTTACAAAATTATAAAGGGGCTGGAAAATGAACTATCTCTATGTTTTACTGGTCTCGGCCTCACCGATAATTGAACTGAGAGGCGGAATTCCGCTTGCGATCTATTTAGGCTTCAGCCCAGCAGAAGCGTACATAATCTCTGTCATAGGAAACTTTCTGCCTGTCCCATTATTACTAATAGCACTAAATAGGTTTATAGAACTCTTAAGAGGGGTTGAACCAATCTGGAGCATTTATGAGAAAATTGAGCGGAGAGTGGAAAGAAAAAAAGAAATTGTAGAAAAGTACGGATACATAGGTCTTTCTATATTCGTTGCAATCCCTATGCCAGCTAGCGGTGCGTGGACAGGATGTCTTATTGCAACTCTGCTAAAGATGAACAGAGTGAAGGCAACGATCTCGATACTAATAGGGATCTGCATTGCAGGTCTAATCGTGACGCTACCGTCTGTTGGACTAATAGATTTTATAAAATAAAACGAAACAAAAAGTTTTAATCCTTATATCCAAAAATATTCCTGTGCTCGAACTCGTAATCTCGACAAGACTGCAGATTCTGCTAAAGCTGAAGGAAAGACCCTACACAATCTCGGAACTTTCCAAAGCCCTTGGATTTTCAAAAACCACTGCAAGTTATCATCTCGAAAAGCTACAAGCTGGGGGGCTGGTTGAACGGATAGAAAGGGGAAAATGGGTCTACTACCGGATCACAGAACGAGGCCTGAAAAGCGTACAGATTCGAGTCTTGGCTTCATTGGTATTCCTAAGTTGTGCAGCAATTTCAGCCATTGCCGCGATAGTTCAGGCTCTGCATAGAATTGGAGAAGCTAGAGTTGCAGAAATAACAAAACAGGCCAGGCCTACAACTGTGGAAGTTGGTCCAGATTACTCTCTGCTCCAGCTCTTGGTAATTACGATAATAGCGATTATATCGCTCATTCTATTCCTATACCTCAGAAGGTGATGAACAGTAAGGCTACTCCAACTGCATAGATAGTGCCAAAAACATCCGCAATAGTTGTCACTAATGGTATCCCGCCATTATCGGGATCTATTTTTAATTTGTGCAAAAGAACGCTGATACAAAAGGAAAGCAATAGAACCAAAAATACCATGCAGATAAAGGAAAAGAAAAATATCGCCAACGCAAAAGCGTTAAATGGAATTGTGCCAAAGTAGACGTATGCTATCACAAACGGGATGATCGAAATGAATGGATAAACAAAAGGGGCTGTAAAGAGAAGGTACTTAATATCTTCCATAGCCTTTTTGAGATCAAATCCTTCTATCTCACCCAGATGAAGCTTTGTTGACGTCCTTGCAACTACTATAGAACCATAGTTACCGAGCTGGTCTAGAATTGATGGATATGCAAAGCTTACAAAAAGGGAAAGATATATTATCTCAGAGTACTCATCGAGAATGTTACCAGTTATGCTCTGGATCAAAGCCAGAGAGCATATTATTGCCAGCGATTCCTTATAGATCCTCCAGTTTTTCTTTTCAGTCAAAGATATTATTATGGAGATTGCAAGGACAAGAGCTGATATCAAAGCCAAAATCCAGCCAATTTTGATTTCGAAAAGAAAGATCAGCAATACTAAAGATGGAATCGTTACCAAATCCGCTACAGAAGTTATAAAAGGCCCTGAAATGCTATCCGGATCTATGGCTCTTCTGAATGCAAGTATGACCACTAGGGCCGTGGAAAGCGACAAAAAAATTGCAGAAATAACACTTGAACTTATTGCGATTTCTGTTGCAACTATCATCGAGTCCAAATCACGGTATTTAAAAAACGCCAGAAGTAATAGAATCGAAGCGGGCATTGTTGCAAGCCATACGGAAAAGAGAAAGTTACTGAACACGTATCTGTCCTTGAAGTTGGCCTCAGAAGAACCAAGATAAAATGCAGTAGATAACCTCGAAGCCATTGCTCCAAATACATTCCCCCTAAGCCCCATCAGGCCTGGAAGTACAATAAGAAGAAAGGGATAATTCTCAACAAACTTATCAAAATTTGTACCGAGAAAGAATCCTGCGAATACATCAAAGATTAAACAAAGATAAAGAACGGGGACAATTAATCTTAAAGCCGTTCTGTAGCTCAATTCTCTCTCTGGAATTAGCACCGCCAATATTATCCCCTAATCAATGACCCCGACAGGTATATATACTTTCTTGCAGTATTTCTAAAGGGTGTTTTTGAATGGCAAAATACCAATGCAGTGTTTGCGGATATGTATACGACGAAAACGAAGGGGATCCCGACAGCGATGTTCCACCTGGAACTAAGTGGGAAGATCTACCAGAAGACTGGGTTTGCCCTGTCTGTGGTGCAACGAAGGACCAGTTTGAAAAATTGGGCTAAAAGAATATCATTTTTATATATATTAATTTTTTAGAAAATTAAATACTGTATGATAAAAAATGTTAGAAAAATTTAAAAATTAAAACAAGCTTTTTGACGTTAAAAAATTATCTAAAAGTTAGCAAACTTTAAATACTGTTAAAAAACTCTGGAAAGGTGATAGAAAATGTTGTCGGAGTTTATCCTAACGGATGAGCAGAAAGCCATAAAAGATGCCGCCAGAGAGTTTGCGGAAAAGGAGTTTCCCAAGTATGCCGAGGAATGTGACAGGGAAGAGAAGTTCCCATTCGAACTCTGGAAGAAGGCTGCAGAGCTTGGATTTATTGGAATGTCCTTCCCTGAGGACTATGGTGGACAGGGGGCTGGAATTCTGGATTCTTGCCTAGTCGTTGAGGAGTTCTGGAGGGTCGACGGCGGTCTGGGGCAGATCCTATCCACAACCTTCGGTTCCGAGCAGATTCTGATGTTCGGAAATGAAGAGCAGAGAGAAAAGTACCTCCCACCACTTGCAAAAGGAAAGAAGATCTGCTGCGCCTGCTATACAGAGCCGCAGGCCGGAAGCGATGTTGCAGGAATAAAGACGAGAGCTGACAAGGTAGGAGACGAATACGTGATTAACGGTACGAAGATGTTCATAACCAACGGAACAATTGCAGATTACTATATAGTACTCGCTAGAACCGATCCCAATCCAAAGAAGAGACACCACGGAATGAGCGTCTTCATAGTTGAGAAAGGAACGCCCGGAGTTGAGGCAAAGAAACTGCACAACAAGCTTGGCATAAGGGCGAGCGATACCGCTGAAGTGGTATTCAAGAACGTTAGAGTTCCAAAAGAGAACCTGATCGGAGAAGAAGGGAACGGATTCCTCCAGACCATGATGTTCTTCAACGTTACTCGTATCCCGGTGGCTTTCCAGGCAGTAGGTCTTGCTCAGTGTGCCTTTGAGCTCGATTTCAATTACGCAAAGAACAGAGAACTCTTCGAACAGAAGCTGATTGACTTCCAGGTAACACAGGACAAGCTCGCAAAAATGAGGGTAAAGCTCGAGTGCGCGAGACTGCTTGCATATCAGGCGGCATATCTGCAAGACAAGCAGGGAATGCCCGATCCTGGAGTTACCGCAATGGCCAAGTACTACTGCGCACATGCCGCGAATGAGATAGTCAACGAGGCCCTGCAGATCCATGGAGGTTACGGATACATGGGAGAACAGGCTATTTCGAGAATGTACAGAGACGTCAGAATTCTCGAGATATACGAAGGAACCAGAGAAATTGAGCTAGAGATTATTGCAAGATCCCTGATGGGCAGGATACCGTCAAAGCTTAGCCAGATAAGAAAGCATCCTCTAATGTAATTTATTTTTTTGGGTGATAAAAATGGAAGAAGTCTATATTGTGGATTACTTACGATCTGCCTTCTCGAGATCCCGTCCAAGAGAACCTGAAAAAGACGTCTTCAACAAGATTGACATGCCAGCAGTCGCTGCCATGCTGGTAAAGGAAATGGTAAAAAGGACGGGAATAGATGCAAGAGAGATAGGAGATCTAATCACAGGGTGCACAATGCAAATGGGCGAGAGCTGGCTGTTCGGAGGCAGAATGGTCCACATGCTCGCTGAACTACCAATAGAAGTGCCTGCTCAGGGAACCGAGAGAGTCTGCATTTCTGGAATGTCCGCAATGCACCAGTGTGCAATGGAGATCATGCTGGGATATAGCGATATAACGATCGCCTGCGGCATTGAACACATGACTCATCTCCCGATGCAGCCAGATC
>CAYSRI010000090.1:0-932 GCA_964433405.1 uncultured archaeon
GATTCTGAAAACGTTAAGAACTCCATTCCTCCTCATAAATCAAAATCTCCTCAACATTTTTTCTGATGAGCACGACATCTGTGAAGTTTTGCTTTGAGAAGTTGTAGTCGATTGATACGTTTCCTAGAATCAAAAAAGTAATATCATTGTTTTTATGGCTTTCAGAGAATACTATTACTCCGTAGAAACCAATGGGCCACCCAGAGGTTTCAATATCAAACGACAAATCTTTTTCAACTGAACCTATTTCTGCGAGCCATCTTGATGACCTAATTATCTCATTTCTTTCATTTTTGACATCTTCGACTTTATCTCTATCCAAAATTGCAACAAGTCTATCTTCACTGCTATTCCCAGCCTTGATCTTCAATTCCAATTTTTCTCCACATCGTATTCTCTCGGGTATTATTACTACGGAAAGGTTCAAATTCGGATCATTTGTCTCATTCTTTAACTCAAAAGTTCTTAGATTTTCAGAAATGCTACGCTTTTCAATTCTGATCGAATGCTTTCCTGGTTCCGAAACTATGTGATGGGTGATATTTTTGATTTTCAAATCGAGGATTAGGCCGTGCTGGTCTCTAGTAATTGTAAGTATAGCAAATTCGGTATGATTTTAACTCCTCTAAATTTCCGCAACAGTCAAAAAATATGTTTTTCTCATGGATTTCAATAACTCCTTTACCCCGGAAGGAAATACTTCCATTTTCAAGTGCTTCAAATTTTTGAAGAATTTCTTCAGCCCTTTCTGATTCAACCACCATCATTATGCTTTTCACAGCGTCAACTGCAAAATCAACAGCTATTGCTAAGGAAGTGAAAAATAGGGCTGTGAGAAGGATTGCTGAGACGACGTTGCTCGGCATTATATCATCACGAACCTTATCAGCTTGTAAGCCTCGACACCCTCTCTGCTCG
Organism: uncultured archaeon; assembly: GCA_964433405.1. Taxonomy (GTDB): domain Archaea; phylum Halobacteriota; class Archaeoglobi; order Archaeoglobales; family Archaeoglobaceae; genus WYZ-LMO2. Next base: position 919 of record CAYSRI010000090.1, read on the forward strand.
AAGCATATATTTTA
>CAYSRI010000090.1:1027-1940 GCA_964433405.1 uncultured archaeon
TTGGATTGTGAAGCTTTTCTTTTTCTGGATTAAAGTTTAAACTGCATATCCTGCCATCTTTCCTGTAAAAGACTATTCCTGAATTTTTGGGGCACTCTACACTTCCGGCTACCAGATTATTAACATCTATTAGCCTATCATCTTGCACCTGCAACGCAATCCAATCCAAGCTTCCATTGACAGCTTCAACGCTCAATATCCTCAACTGTACTCCATGGTAATCCGAAACTCCAAGATTTTCAAGCTCAAATGCTATCTCCTGGACAAATTCTGAATCCGTGTAGTAATAAACTGGAATTGCATGTATGTTCAGCTCATTTAAATGCCTCAAACTGCTTTTCTTCATTTTTTCTCCTACTTCAGTCTGCGTGCTCGTCTGCAGATTGTTGAACCACAGATAGTATCCAGTAGCAGCAACAGTTGCAACAGCCACGAGAAGAACTGCAGAGATTATCTGGGAAACTGCCTTGGTGTTCATAAAAATAAAAAATTCTATTTCCATTCTGGGTCGTCAAGCCTGAACTTCACAGGTAAGGATGCCTGAGCTCCCTCGTTTGAGTGAACTTCAAGCGTTATCTCCCATTCTGGAAGCGTCCCTGCTGTGTCGCGTAAATAGCCGAAGAGGACATAAACATAGGTTTTTACTGTTTCTCCTGCCTTTATCGTTCCTATGCTGTAAACAGGGTTGTGCAGGTTATCCTTGCAGAATGCATAAGTTGGAGCACCGGATTTTCCAGTGAAGAAGTTGTTAAAAGTTGCCCATGCGTACTTTTCATTGCAATTACCATTCCTGCATGCGTACGGGTAAAGATTGGTTCCATATTCATCTCTCAAGACCATAGGGCTCCAAACATTACTCGCAAATATGGTATTCTTGCGATCGTTCCAAGCCTGATAGTCAACCTGGCTAAGT
>CAYSRI010000090.1:1950-6354 GCA_964433405.1 uncultured archaeon
ATCATATTTTAGCATCTGCTTAGAACTATCTATCCCATAACTTCCTGGTTCTCCCCAGTAATACTTGTAGTAAGTTCCGTCTGGAGCGGATTTGTTGGCGTATTCATAACCCAGTACTCCCGTAAACTCATCTTCGTTTTTGTCCAAGAGAACATACTGCCCATCGCTGGTTTTCTTGAAGTGAAGAACGAACCAAAGACGCCCCTCCAAACCTGTTACGACCAGTTTTACTCCAGTCAGGTCAAAGTTGTTCGGATTGTGGATGCTAACTGGTATTTCAACAATGAATCTTTCATCTTTGTAACAATTCTCATAATATGATGTTCCACGATAAAATCCCGTACTGGGTGGTTTATAGATGTACTTATCGTTGTCCCAATCGAAGGATGTTGACGTGTAATGGTAGTTGTACTTCTTATCCCAGCTCGTCATTCTTCCCGGAATCGTTATTGAAATTGTAGCATGCTCTCTAATCATCTGGCTAACCTGTGCCTTTGCCTGCTCACCTACAGTAGATTGCGTTGACGTCTGCATCGTGTTCCACCACGTGTAGAGACCAAGCCCAGCAACAACAGTCACTGCAAGCACCAAAACGACACCAACGATTGCGCTCAATCCTTTTTCATCTCTCCTAACTTTATTTTTGAATTTAACACTTTTTCTTAACATTCTTATCACCAATGCTCTCTTATGTTATGAATTAAAAAATTTTATCCTTTCAGAGCTTTTCGAAAAATTTTTAAGTAACCAGATATAGCACAGATATGCTAAAGTTTATTAAAAATATCGTGGTGTTTGCCTTAACGGTTATACCAATATTGATTTTCCCCTCAGTTTCAGCCTTGGTTATAATCGATTCTGCGGGAAATAGCGTTGAAATCGAAAATGCTGAGAGAATCATTTGTTTGAGTGGAGACTGTGTTGAAGCAGTTTTGATGCTTGGAGCGAAAGAAAAAATTGTTGGAATTGGTAGTAACGCGCTTCAAAAGGCATACGCTCCAAAAGTTGCTGACGTTGGCAAATGGAATGAGCCAAATGTTGAGGCGATAATAAGCCTCAGGCCAGACATCGTTATTACCTACGTTCAATGGCCAGAAAAAGAAAAGCTTGAGGAAAAGCTCAAAGGGACAGGAATAAAGGTTGTAAGGCTCGATTTCTATAAGATAAATAATATTTTTGATGAGTTTATAATCCTCGGTAAGATCTTGGGAAAAGAGGAGAAGGCAAGGGAAATCGCGGACTACTGGAATTCTCAACTTGAACTGATAAAAAGCAGAGCAGAGAAGTTAGAGAAGGTAAAAGTGTACTGGGAGAGCTACAGTGACTACTCAGCAGCAGGAAACGGAACGGGATGGAATGAAATACTTCAGATTGCTGGTGGTACAAATGTTTTTGACGAAATAGGTTATCCGAAGGTAAATGCAGAGAAGATAATTTCAAAGAACCCTGAGGTTTTTATAAAATCTGTCTCTCCTTCCGTTTTTCAACCCTTGACTGATGACAGCTCTAAATTAGCCGAGTTTTACGATAAACTCACATACAGACCCGAAATAAGCCAGATTGACGCAGGAAAGAATGGAAGAGTGTACATAATATGTATGGACTACTTACACAGCACTTTTGGCTTAATAGCAGAAGCAGCTTATGTTGCAAAAATTCTCCATCCCGAGCAGTTTTCAGATCTGAATGCTGAAGAGCTTCATAAAAGATACATCGAAAGCTTGGGAATGGAGTTTAAGGGTGTCTGGGTTTATCCCGAATTGCCTCAGAAGCCGGAAGTAAAACGTATTCCGGGATTTGAAGTCATCTTAGCAGTCTTTGCTTTCATACTAACATTTGCTCTGAGGGCATATGATCGCAAATAAGTACCTTTCAATTCGAATTCCCCTGCTTGGAGTAATCTTCATCCTCCCATTTGTACTTGCAGTAATCTCAGCGGGAATAGGATATCTCAAGATACCTCCAGATGAGGTTGCAAAATCAATTCTAAAGCAGATGAATTCTGCAATATTTGGCATGAGCGGAGAGATGTCCACAACTGATGTTGTTATCTTCCAGATAAGATTGCCAAGAATAATTTTAGCTGGAATCGTTGGATGTAGCTTAGCTGTATGCGGAGCGGTTCTTCAGAGTCTTTTCCGTAATACTTTAGTCGAGCCTTACATCCTTGTAATTTCTAGCGGTGCTGCATTTGCTGCAGCGATTGCAATAGGTTTAAATTTCTTAGGTGGTTCTGTTCAACTTCTCGCCTTTCTTTTTGGAATTGTCTCAGTATTCTTAGCATACAGCATGGCAAAAACTGGTGGAGAAGTTCCAGTTGTGAATCTGGTTCTCGCAGGAATCATCGTATCTGCACTTTTCACCGCAATGACCTCTCTCGTGAAGTTCTTCGTCGAACCCCATCAGCTTGCCGGAATAGTTTACTGGATAATGGGGAGCTTTTCCTATGCAAACTGGAGCAATCTTGCATTAGTAACGCCGCCAATACTCTTATGCTTTTTTTTAATCATGGCAATGAGCTGGAGGCTGAACGTTCTTTCTTTAAGCGATGAAGAAGCCAAGGCTCTTGGTGTTAACGTGAACAGAGATAGATTCATAGTTCTTTGCCTTGCAACTCTTATGACTGCTTGCGCAGTTTCTGTGAGCGGAATAATAGGTTGGGTCGGGCTTTTAATCCCGCATATTGTCAGACTGGCTTTCAGCTCAGACAATCGGATCGTAATCCCCGTCTCTGCATCTCTCGGAGCAAGCTTTATGATTATCGCAGACAACATAGCAAGAACAGCTTTTAGCTTTGAATTGCCTATAAGCGTTTTAACTACCATTTTAGGTGCTCCCGTTTTTATGATTTTGGTTAGAAGGAGGGCGAAGAGAGTATGGTCTTGAAGGTTGATAAATTGAGCTTTGGATATGGAAAAAGAATTGTATTGAACGGAGTTGAGCTTGAGCTGAAAGCTAAAGAAATCCTCGCCCTCCTTGGACCAAACGGTTGTGGAAAGACTACTTTGCTTAAATGCATAAACCGTATTCTAAGGCCATATAGGGGCGTTGTGTACATAGAAGGTAGGAATTACTTCCAGATGAATGAAAAGGAGATTGCAAAATCAGTGGGCTACGTTCCACAGGACCACAAACCCCCATTCCCTTATAGAGTTTTAGATTTCGTTCTACTTGGCAGATCTCCTTATTTAGGCATTTTCTCTTCTCCAAGCGATGAAGATCGAAAGGTGGCGATCGAGTCACTTAAGGTAGTCGGAATTGATCATTTTGCAGACAGGGCTTACACGGAACTCAGCGGAGGAGAAAGACAGCTTGTTCTTCTTGCGAGAGCTCTAGCAACGGAATCCAAAATTCTTCTTCTCGATGAGCCAACAGCACATCTTGATTTCAGAAACACGCACAGAGTTCTTGCGACGATAAGAAAGATCGTGAAAGACAGGGGTCTTTCTGCGGTGATGACACTTCATGATCCGAATTTAGCCTATAGATACGCTGACAGAATTGCATTGATTAGCAATGCGCGAATATTAAAAATCGGCACTCCAGAAGAAATCATGACAAAAGAATTACTCACAGAGGTTTATGGAATTGAAGTAACAATATTAAGCCTTGATGGACAAAAATTCGTTCTTGTGGAGGCGATCCAATGAAAAAAGTCGTATTTTTGCTCTTGATCGCAACCGCAATCTCTAACTGTTTAAGCGTTCAGGTGGTAAAAGAAAGAAAAATACTTGACATGGCTGGAAGAGAAATATCGATACCCTACGAAGTAGAAAAAGTTGTAGTTCTCAATTCTGAGACTATGAGCCTAATGAGGGCTCTTGGAGTTGACGCGAAAATATTGGGTGCAACGCATCACGCTTTTGAGAATCCTATAATTCCAAAAATATACAATATGAGCGAAATTATCGATGTTGGCCCAGGTGGCAAACCAAACGTTGAAGCTATAATCTCCCTCAAGCCGGATCTTGTATTTGCCTACGATTGTGGAGAGAAAACTAGACACGGCTACGAGATTCAGGTTGAGGACCTGAAAAGGCTTGAATCTGCAGGATTACCTGTTGTAGGAATTTGTATAGCCGTTACAAGACCAGCTGATGTAGAAGAGTACAACAAACATATTAGATTAATTGGAGAGATATTTGGTAGGGAGAAAGAGGCAGAAGAGTTGATCTCTCACCTTAAAGAGATTAGAGAAAGATTATATTATTTAATAAATACAATTCCAGAAGAAAAAAGAGTCAAGGTTGTTTATAGCTATAGCGAGCAAAATAGAATTGCTGGAAACAGCTCGATAACCCATACCATAATAGAAATCGCAGGAGGAATAAATATTGGAAAAAACATCTCACAACCTTATGCAACCGTAAATCCCGAATTCATAGTTGAATCGAACCCAGATGT
>CAYSRI010000091.1:0-6315 GCA_964433405.1 uncultured archaeon
ACTCCAGACGGTACAGCAACAAAAAGAGTGTCTATCAAATCCCTTATCCTCGGTCTAACTGCATCGACCTTCAAGTTACTTCTAAGTAATCTCACACCACAGTTTATGTCAAAACCAACTCCTCCTGGTGATATAACTCCCTCTTCAATGTCGAAACCTGCTACACCTCCGATTGGAAAACCATAACCTACATGCACGTCGGGCATCACTAATGAAGCTAGCCTTATACCCGGCATCGTTGCAACGTTTGCAGCCTGCTCAACCGCATCCTTTTCTAGATCTTTCATCAATTTTCTGCTTATGTAGAAGTAAGCAGGAACCCTCATACCCTTCTTGTAATCCTTACTAAGCTCCCACTTGTAATCCGTAATCTTCTTCAAAACGTCCTCCATGCAGAAAGTCCAGCAAGGATTTAAAAAATCTTCCCCCTTGAGCTGTCTTGTTTCAAAGCGCAGAATTTCAGCGTTCAACTGTTGCTTTATAGGTGAAGGACTTATTTTATGGTTAAGGGGAGGCCAGATTCAAGCTATTCAAAGACTGAAGTCCTCGTCTCCCTAGTGTTCACAAAAGGCTCACTCTATAATGACCAAGTTCCTATAAGGTGTCAACCTTTCCAGGCTTTCATAATTTCCACCATAGAAGGAGCATTTTTCGTTCACATGTCTTTTGGAGACTAGTTGGACCATTGAGGAACTTTTTTTAATTCTACGGATTGCAATATTTCCGTGGATCTGGCATCGCAGATAAGAGAACTTGAAGAAGAGATAAAGAGGACTCCCTACAACAAGGCAACCGAACATCATGTGGGAAGGCTAAAGGCCAAACTTGCAAGGCTCCGTGAAGAACTCGAAAAAGAAAGAACAAAGAGTGCTAGACAGACGATTTCGATAAAAAAAGAGGGGGATGCAACTGTTGCCCTAGTTGGCTACCCCTCAGTGGGTAAATCGACGCTTTTGAACACACTCACCGGAGCAAAAAGCGAGGTTGCGGACTACGATTTCACAACAAAAAAGCCAGTGCCGGGGATTATGGAATACAAACATGCGGTAATTCAGATAATAGATATGCCCGGAATCGTTGAAGGCGCTGCAAGCGGTAGAGGGAGAGGTAAAGAAGTAATTTCTGCGGTAAGGACTGCAGACCTTATCGTGATCGTTGCTGACGTTTTCCGACTTGAAACAATCGATATCGTCAAAAAAGAGCTCTACGAAGGTGGAATAAGGCTCGATCAGAAGCCTCCAGAGATTGTTATCAAAAGAACAGAAAGGGGCGGTATAAAGGTCAGCTCAACTGTTCCGCTGTCCGTGGATGAGAAAACGATTGCAGAAATCATGAAAGAATACAGAATCCACAACGCCGAGGTACTATTTCGAGAAGATGCAGGTGTTGAAAAACTCATTGACGTCCTGGCAGGAAACCGCGTCTACATACCCTCAGTTACGGTTGTGAACAAAATCGATCTTATGGACGTCGATTTTGATGGTATCAAGATCTCTGCAGAAAAAGGGATCAACCTCGAAAGGCTGAAAGAAGAGATTTATAGAAAGCTTGACTTCGTAAACATATATTTGAAGCCACCGGGTGAAAAGGTTTCTGAAAAACCGATGGTTTTAAGGAAGGGTGCAAGGGTTGAGGATGTCTGCAGAAAACTGCACAGAGACTTCGTAGAAAAATTCCGTTATGCCAGGGTTTGGGGAAAATCTGTTAGATTCGAGGGGCAAAGAGTGGGACTAGACCATGTTCTCTGCGATGGCGATGTTGTTTCGATATATTCCGACTGATTTTTACGGTTTTGTAAAAACCGATGAAGACTTATAAAGCCTTAAGATTACCCTAATTTGGTGATCGGAATGAAAAAGATAGATGAGAGAGAATTTATGAACGTGATTAGAGAGGATAAGCTTGTTGTAGTTGACTTCTACGCAGACTGGTGCATGCCGTGCAGATATCTCAGTCCGGTGCTCGAAAAGCTTTCAAAAGAATTTCCAGATGTAGATTTCTACAAGGTCAATGTCGACGAAAACCAAGAACTAGCCTTCGAGTACGGTATATCTAGCATTCCCACAGTACTTTTCTTCAGGAGAGGCCAAATTGTCGGCGGGTTTGTGGGTGCGATGCCAGAGAGCATGGTGAGGGAAGAGATAGAAAAAGCACTTGGAATATGATACCTCTGAAACAGATCTCCAATTTAAACAACTGTAAAAGCCTTTTTGAATGTTTTTTCGGTCTGAATTCGGAAGACCTGAGGGTTTACGAGGCAATTCTGAGTGGATGTGAAAAAATAGACGAGCTCAGTTCAGCCCTAGGCAAAAAGGAGCCTTCGGTTTACCGTTCTATTCAGAGACTTTTACTGGCCGGGCTGATTTACAGAGAGAAAGAGACACTGCCCGCTGGCGGATACTATTTTGTTTACAGAGCCGTACCAAAAGAATTTGTGGCGAGGGAAATTGAGGCTACTATGAACGTTTTCTGCGAAAAAGTGAGGAATTTTCTGAGGGATTTTCTTGCAGATCGCGGTACTGAGCTGTAAAGGCTGCGGGAGTTGCGATAGGGTCTGTCCTGTGCCTAATGCGATAATCAGAAATGGCGGAAAAGTCGTGAAAATAGATCCAGAAAAATGCAAAGGATGCTTGGAATGTGTGAAGGTATGCCCATACCACGCACTGATGGTAATGGATTAGATACAGGTTTTTTGGATGAAAAGCTTTTTTCTCTGGTCGAAAAATACTGTCATTCAGGAAAAATCCCATTGAACGAGATAGATGATGAAACTGCGTTAAAACTGGAATTTTTGAAACTTGCAGTTCCGATAAAAGGAATAAACGACTCTCTGGCTTGGGTTGCCAGACAGTTCGGTTCTGACATGGAGATCCCGTACATTGTGCGTTACTATTTCAAATTCAGAAGGGACTGGAGAAGGGCAATTGAAGAATATTTCAGAGCAATAGGCGAAGATAATCCAGAGGAGTTCGTCGAAATATTCAGAGAAGTTGTTGAAAAAGCTAAAAACCTGATCGTTTGTGGAGAAGACCTTGTAGACATTGCAATGAGGCACAATAAAGAACCCGGCTCTTTAATCTCGGAATTGAAAGGTTCTGGTTTGATAAGCCCAACGGTTGGTTGCGGCGGGATTGGAAGGGCAAGAGCCCCGCTTTATGAGATCAACAGATTTTTCGCAATACTATTAAAAATCGAGGGCTAGTTTGAATGTGCTAATCGCCATTTCCGTTCATGGAGAGGACAGACCGGGACTGGTTCATGCAGTTTCAAAGGTTCTGGCGGGCTGTAATGCTAACATAGTCGATATAGAACAAACAGTTTTGCAGGGAATCTTTGCGATGTTCATAGTTGCAGAAGCGGGAGATCTAGATTGTGTTGAGAAAAAAATGCAGAAGCTAATGGATGAATTCGGCGTAAAGATTACCTTGAGTTCATTCGATAGAAAAAAGGCAAAAGAGAAAAAATTGTACGTGATCAACGTCCTTGGAAAAGACCGGATCGGAATTGTGAGAGATATCACAGGCATATTGCTAAATTTTGGTATAAATATCGAGAGAACCAGCTTAACCGCAAGGGATAAGCTTATCTCAATCGAATTTCTAGTTGATATCGGCAATGCAGATATCACGAAGCTCAGAAAGGAGCTTTTGAAAGAGGGGGAGAAACTGGGCCTCGACATAGTCATTCAGGATTACCAGATAGCATCGAAGGAGAAAAGGCTGATCGTATTCGATTTAGACTCAACACTAATAGAGGCAGAGATCATAGATGAACTCGCCAGAGAGGCAGGAGTTGAGAGAGAGGTAAAAGAACTTACTCGAAAAGCCATGAACGGGGAGATGAGTTTCAAAGAGGCATTACAGGAAAGGGTAAAGCTTCTAAAAGGTCTCCCGGTAGAAGTACTGGAAAGGATTTATTCAAGAATAGAGTTTACAGAGGGGGCAAAAGAGCTTATTTCAGCATTAAAAAGAGCCGGATACAAAATAGCGGTTGTAAGCGGAAGCTTTACATATTTTACGAATAAAATCAAGGAAGAGCTAGGAATAGACTATGCATTTGGAAACGAGCTTGAAATAATCGATGGAAAGCTCACCGGAAGAGTTGTTGGAAGAATAATCGACGCTGAAGAAAAGGCTAGGATTGTTGAAGAAATTGCCAAAAAGGAAGGGATAAAGATTGAAAACGTCGTTGCAGTCGGTGATGGCGCAAATGACAGGATCATGATCGAAAAGGCTGGGCTTGGCATTGCCTTCAATGCCAAAGAAGTTCTTAAAGAGATCGCTGATGGAAGCATCTCTAAAAGCAACCTGATAGGTCTTGCAAGTGTTCTAAAACTGCCTTCAGAATTCACAAAAAGGTTATGAAAACAATCCTAACTATTTATTTTATAACCCTGACTATAAAACTGGTCGCATATTCATTTTCCGGCATAACAGCCGTACTCGCGGATGCCCTGCATTCCATCGTCGATATTATGCTCCTAATTCTCCTGGCCACCGCATCAAAAGCATCTGAGAAAAAAGCCGATAAACTGCATCCCATGGGGCACGGCTTAATAAAGAATGTGGCCTCACTGGCTATTTCGGTTGCGTTTATAACTGTCTTGGCCTTTGAGCTTTTCAAAGAGGGAATAAATAAAACCTTGAACCCAGTAAAAAGTAGCTCTATTTTCTGAACTGCTGGTTCTTTGTCTTCTGCTGCTTGCTCCGTTTATATACTGGAGGAGCAAAGGAGTAATAACCAGAACTGTTATGTTCGAGAGTTTTAACGACTCCTTATCGACGCTTGCAGCAATATTTGGTATTATTGCTATCTACTTCGGTCATAATATCTTTGATGGGATCGTAACGATCGTAATTGCAGCACTGATAGCAAGTAACTCGATAAGACTCTTTTTTGAGAATGCAAGATTTATTATAGGTTTATCACCACCTGAAGAGTTCTACAGCGAAGTTGAAAAGTTCTGCCTTAGCAAAGGAATTAAAGGGGTGCACGAAATGCTTGCTCTATATACGGATGAAAATTCAATTCACTTGGACATGCATGTGACTGTAGAAAAGAACATGACCGTTGGTGATGCAGACGAGCTGATAGAGAATCTCACCGAGGAACTCAAGAAGAGATTTCCACAAATAAAGCACGTTTCAGTTCATCTCTGCTCACATTTTGGTGATAAGAGGAAGATATACTAAATTTCTGTTTTGACTTAGCTGGAAAGCTTTTAGCGGGCAAGGTTTTATAAATTACAACCATTTATTCACAATCATGCGAACGATATTCTGGAAAGAATGCATTTGGCTGATTGACCAGACAAAGTTGCCCGAAAAAGAAGAAATAATTGCTTGCAGAACAGTAAAAGAGCTAATTGAGGCTATAAAAAGACTTGCAATTCGTGGTGCGCCTGCTCTTGAAGCTGCTGGGGCTTATGGTGTCGCTCTTGCATCATTCGAAAAAGAATTTTCAAGTATAGAAGAAATGAAAGAATACCTAATCAATTCAGCAAGGTTAATTGCTTCTTCTAGGCCAACCGCAGTTAATCTTTCAGTAGGTGTAGAAAGGGTTCTCAAAAAAGCCCTTTCCGGAAATAGCATCGATGAGGTAAGAGAGATTGCTCTAAGAGAGGCAGAAAGGGTTGCTGAAGAGGACATAGAGAGGAATAAGAGGATTGGAAAGATTGGAGCTAAACTTATCGATGATGGCGATACTATATTAACCTACTGCAACACTGGAAGACTAGCAACAGTAGACTGGGGAACTGCACTGGGCATTGTGAGATCTGCAATCGAGGAGGGGAAGAGAGTGAAAGTTTTCGCGTGCGAGACTAGACCGCTAAACCAGGGTTCTAGACTCACATGCTATGAGCTTATGAAAGATGGAATCGATGTAACGCTGATAACGGATGCCGCAGTAGGGATTTTGATGCGAAAGGGGTTGGTTAAAAAGGTCTTTGTTGGAGCGGATCGAATCGTGAAAGACGGTGTTTTCAACAAAATTGGCACTTTCACACTTGCAATCGCTGCAAGTTACCACAGAATCCCCTTTTACGTTGCAGCTCCGAGGAGCACTTTAGACACTACAAAAACTGAGAAAGACGTTGTGATTGAGGAAAGAAACCGTGAGGAACTGATATACTGTGGAAACAGACTTCTTGCCCCAAAAGATGTTAAAGTATACAATCCTGCGTTCGACTTCACACCACTGAGCCTTATCAGTGCTATAATTACTGAAGACGGAATAATATATCCACCGTATAATTTTTAATTTTGGAAAAATTTATTTGCCCTCGCACAAAGAGTGTAATGCCGATGATGAATG